>CAYLSH010000073.1:0-10027 GCA_964386235.1 uncultured Lachnospiraceae bacterium
CCCAGAATCTTTGTCGCCAGCTCTTCGTCAAATACAACAGGCGTACCTTTATCGAATACCTGCAACCGGCCATTGGCACTCTCAAAGAACAATTCTACATCATTCTGGTCAAACTGTGCGCCCGAATAGCCCATCGCACAGAGGAAACGACCGAAGTTTGCATCGCAGCCGTAGATGGCAGCCTTGGACAGATTACTTGCCACAATAGCTCTGGATAAGGTTCTGGCATCTTCCTTGCTCCCGGCATTTACCACTTTTGCTTCAAACAATTTGCTTGCGCCTTCGCCGTCTCCCGCCATTTTCTTGGCCAAGAACTCACATACATAGAATAAAGCATCCACAAAAGTCTGATAGTCCTCTCCCTTGGTCTTAATCACTTCATTGCCGGAAAGTCCGTTTGCCATGATAACCAGTGTATCATTGGTGGAAGTGTCCCCATCCACCGTAATCATATTAAAAGTATCCTTAACCACCTGACTTAATGCTTCCTGAAGCAGTGATTTTTCAATCGCAAGATCCGTTGTTAAGAATCCGAGCATGGTACACATATTCGGATGGATCATACCGGATCCTTTTGACATACCGCCGAGTGTCACGGTTTTGCCTCCGATTGTAAAAGTAACTGCAATTTCCTTGTGAACGGTATCCGTTGTCATAATTGCCTTGGCAGCTTCGGTTCCTGCTTCTAAACTGTCGCTTAACTGCGGTGCCATATTTTTTACACCCGTCGTCAGTTTTTCCACCGGAAGCTGCATCCCGATCACACCCGTGGATGCGACCAGACAGGAATCCACCGGCACATCCAGCACTTCCTTTACGGCTTCTGCTGTTGCCTCGCAGGCATCAAATCCCTGTTTTCCGGTGCAGGCATTGGCAATTCCGGAGTTGACGACAACCGCATGAACAGCTTCTTTGCCGCTTACGATCTTCTGATCCCACTGTACGCATGCCGCTTTTACTACATTAGTTGTAAAAGTACCGGCAGCCACGCAGGGCTCCTTGGAATAGAGCATTGCCATGTCCGTTCTGTCCTTATATTTAATCTGCGCCGCGGTCACGGCTGCAAAAAAACCCTTTGGCGCGGTTACTCCGCCTGTAATCTTTTCCATATTCCTCCTCCGTTTTACTGGTTAAACCTTACGATATTGTCCGTATTCAATGTGAAATCATAGTAGTTTAAATCTTCGCGTTTCGTCCATCCGATCATATTCCAGAATGCATTTCCGATATCGTTGGAGGTAAAAGCAATCAGGGAAACCTTGCTAATGCCCTCCTCCTGCAAACGCTTCATGGCAAAAACAACCATTTCTTTTCCGATTCCGTGACGTCGGTAATCCGGATGTACGCATACATGATACATGCATCCCCGTCTTCCATCATGTCCGCAAAGAATTGCTCCCACAACTTTTCCGTCTTCAATCGCTACCACGCTGGTTCTGGGATTGCGCTTTAAAAAGCGATCCACTCCGTCCTTAGAGTCGTCCACACTTCGCATGGCAAAGCCCTTAATCCGGCTCCATAATGCATATACCTCTTCATAATCCGTAATTGTCATGCTCCGTACCATGTTCCACCTGCTTTCTTCTTATTATAATGCAGTCAAATCTTACTACACTATACCGCATTTCCCGCTAAATAGCAATTCATAAATGAATTTATGCATGATTATACACTTACAATGCATATTATGCAAACTATTTTTCGTAAAAATTCCCTATTTTCTTAAAAAAATATATTTTTATGCATTGCAATCCTTTTTAAAATGATGTATATTGTAATGCAGAAAGAAATTCATGTATAACTATTTTGGAGGATATCGTTATGAAAGAAAAAGTAATTTTAGCGTATTCCGGCGGACTGGATACCACAGCTATCATTCCCTGGTTAAAAGAAAACTTTGACTACGATGTTGTATGTGTATGCATCGACTGTGGACAGGGAGAAGAACTGGACGGACTGGAAGAACGTGCCAAATCCTGCGGAGCAACCAAACTTTACATCGAAGACGTTATCGATGAGTTCTGCGATGAATATGTCGTTCCCTGTGTACAGGCACATGCTGTTTATGAGAATAAATACTTATTAGGAACATCCATGGCAAGACCGGTTATCGCAAAGCGTCTTGTTGAGATCGCCAGAAAAGAAGGTGCTACGGCTATCTGCCACGGTGCTACCGGAAAAGGAAATGACCAGATTCGTTTCGAACTTGGTATCAAAGCACTGGCTCCCGATCTTAAGATCATTGCAGCATGGAGAAATGATAAGTGGACAATGAACTCCCGTGAAGAAGAGATTGAATACTGCCGTCAGCATGGTATCAACCTTCCTTTCTCAGCAGATTCCAGCTACAGCCGTGACCGTAACTTATGGCACATCAGTCATGAAGGTCTGGAACTGGAAGATCCTGCAAACGAGCCAAACTTCGATCATTTATTAGTACTCGGAACCACTCCGGAGAAGGCACCGGAAGAAGGCGAATACGTAACCATGACCTTCGAAAAAGGTGTTCCTACTTCTGTTAACGGCAAGAAAATGAAAGTTTCCGATGTCATCCGTACCTTAAATGAGTTAGGTGGTAAGCATGGTATCGGTATCGTAGATATCGTAGAAAACCGTGTTGTAGGTATGAAATCCCGTGGTGTATATGAAACTCCCGGCGGAACCATACTTTATGAAGCACACCAGCAGTTAGAAGAACTGATCTTAGACAGGGATACATACGCTCTGAAGATGGATATGGGCAACAAACTGGCACAGATCGTATACGAAGGCAAATGGTTCACACCACTTCGTGAAGCAGTTCAGGCATTCATCGAATCCACACAGAAGTATGTAACAGGCGAAGTGAAATTTAAACTTTACAAAGGCAATATCATCAAAGCCGGAACTACTTCTCCATACTCTCTTTACAACGAAAGCATTGCTTCCTTTACAACAGGTGATCTCTACGATCATCATGATGCAGAAGGATTCATCAACTTATTTGGCCTTTCCTGTAAAGTACGTGCTATGAAAATGGCAGAAGTAGAAGGTAAATAAGATACTTTTCCTTTGTAATGGTTTTTGAAAGGTTTTCGTATATGTACGTTGTAATGCTATTAATCTCCTATTTTACAGTAGTCAATCTGATCGGTTTTTTTATCATGGGAATTGACAAACGCCGTGCCATCAAGCATGCTTTCCGGATTCCGGAAGCCACCTTATTTACGATCGCCCTGATCGGCGGAAGTCTGGGTACGACAACGGGTATGTTCTTTTTCCATCATAAAACCAGGCACTGGTATTTTGCATACGGCATGCCTCTTATCCTGATCCTTCAGATTCTGTTAATGGTTTTTCTTTACAACGCACCTTTCGAGATTGCATTTTTATAAAAAAGTGGCATAATAAAAATAGAGGCTGTCCGGATAGTCCGGGCAGCCATTTTTTACAAAAAGAGGACAGACCATGCAAAAAACATTACACATCGCACTTTGTGACACGAATTATGCAGACCGCAAACAGATGGAGCGACTGCTTACCAGAGAATCGGACAAACGCCTCAGCAGTTGTGTATTTTATATGGAGACTTTTGGAAGCCGCGATGCCCTTCTTTATACTCCTCGTGTATACGATGCGTATTTTCTGGATCTGGCAGATGAATCCTACTCTGCATACGATCTGGCAAAGGAGATTCAGGCAAAAGGCATCCTTTCGCCCATAATTTTTTGCAGTTCGACGATCAATTACAGAGAATGCGGAGATCTGCTTCCCAACAGTGTATTTTTGGATAAACCGATTCAGGCGGAAGAATTATCCCTTGTGTTGGATGAGATCATCTTAGAAAAATATGATAACTTCATTCCAACCGTAGAATTTCGTAACCTCACGGAAGTATTTCGTCTGACCGAAAAAGAGATACTTGCTTTTAAGGGGCAAAAAGAAAGCCGCAAGATACACATGTACCTTGCGGACGGAACCGAAAAAATCATTGATAATACCCTGGATAATCTTCGCACGGAACTGCTTCCTTTTTCGCATTTTGTACAGGTAAACAAAACCACCATCGTAAATGCACTCTATATTGAAAAAGCGGATCATTTTCACATTACCCTGAATACCGGGGAAACCATCCGTTTTTCCTATGCCTACACCACTCTAAAGCAGATCCATGCCTTACGCTCGGAATAACAGGCAATTGTAAAAAAAGAGTTTCGCAAGCGAAACTCTTTTTTTACTAATATGTTACGATAATGCCACCATCATTGGCATACAGACTGCTCAGTCCCCTGGTTGCCATGACTAAAATATTGGGGGCATGCACTTTTGCCTGCAATAATTTCTTTACCTCTTCCGCACGAATCAGATTGTTGCAGTGTGTGATGATGATACGTTTCTTACTCAGTTCCCCGCCATTTTTAATGATCACATCCACCAGTTTGTTGAGTGCCTTCTTCATACCGATGCCCTGACTGATCTGTATGATCGTGCCCTTATCCGCACCAAGTACCGGTTTGATATTCAAAGAAGTGGCCACCAGTGCTTTCACGCGGGAAAGACGGCCGTTTTTACGAAGAGTTTCTATATTGTCCAATACAAAAGTGGTCTCCATATTATCCCGGAAAGTCTCTAAGTGTGCAACAATTTCCTCAAAGGATTCGCCCTTCTGTTCTAATTCATGTGCCAACATGGCAACCTGCGTCTCGCCACAGGATGCAGACAAAGAATCAATCACGGCAATCTGCTTATCCTGATGATTCTCCTCATACATATTCTTGGCTAAAACCGCGCTGTTATAACAGCCGCTTAAGTGTTCGGAAATCGTAATAATATAAACTCTGTCCGCACTCAATACACTGTTATCTTCTATTTTTTCCAAAAACAACTGTGGGGAAGGGCAGGAAGACTTCGGACATGTGGGGCATGCAGCAATCGCATCCAGCAACTCCTTTACATCCAGATGATCGTCATCCACAAAATCGACGCCCCCGACTTCCAAACCAAACGGGATCGTACAAAAATGAGGATCTTGCATTAATTCTTCCGGCAATTCGCAGCTGCTGTCCACAATAATCTTATAACTCATATCTTCCAAAACCTTTCTGTATGGTATACCCACCGCATTGATGTAGTTTTCATTACTACTTATGATAACATGCAGATATATATTTTGTAAAGAACAATATTATTTCTTTAGAAGAATTCTTTCTTTGAAGGAATTTGAAAATATTTTTTCTATATAAAGAGTTCCAAAAAAGATTGTGAACCCTCACAAAAAAGCATATAATACAGGCATGAAAGGAATGGGGATTGATTTATGACATCATACAAAATTACCAACAAAAAAGATTTTATGGGGAAATTGCTTACCGGCGATTGTTTTTCTTCCTTTCTGTTAAAGGAAGCCGGCATACATAGTTATGTTCCTTTTACGATTGACGGACATATCAACAAAGAATTTTTTGAAGATAGTGAAGAAACAGCGGATAGTCTTACCTCTCCTTACGTCCCATGGGATATGGTGCGCCCCAGCTGTTTTGATCTGATCAAGGGGAAGCGCACGCCCACCAGTTTTCAATTTGTCCTGTATCTGAAACCGGAAGCCATGGAAGCGCTCTTTGCAAAAGAAGAGTTTTCTCCTTCTGACTTTCTGATCCAAAACCTGATCCTGAACATCCGTTTTGAAAAGGGAGAGTTAACTCTGACCACCGCCGTGGATTATTCCGGTTTTCACTTAGACAAATCCGGTGAACAGTTATGGGATCTGACCATAAGAAAGTTTTTGAGCAAAAAAGAAATTGCATTTGAATAACGTTTTTTATTTTTTCATCTTTGGTTTACAAACAAGGCTGGCAAGGTAGCCAAAGATCAGGGCTGCACCGATACCGATTGCGCCCGCTTTCAGCCCGCCTGCAAACAGGCCCAGCATGCCCTGTTCGTCCACCGCTTCTTTCACACCTTCCATCAGTATTTTCCCAAAACCCAGTAAGGGAACGCTGATCCCGGCACCTGCAAACTCCAAAATCGGCTCAAACAAACCCAAAAACTGTAGCACTGCGCCCGTGCACACTAAAATCACCATGATTCTGCCCGGCATCAGTTTTGTTTTTTCCATCAAAATCTGCACCAGTGCACAGATCAGTCCACCCACTACAAAAGCCCAAAAATAATCCATATCCGACTCTCTTTCTTTTTCTTTTTTTATAGTATTCCCTGCTTGTTCTTTTTTATTACGAAAGCCGGATGGATTTTCTTTATTTTTCTTTTCCCGGATTTGCCGGCAACTGTGCAAGCAATACCGCTGCAAATACAAGCACACAGCCAAACAACTCCCTTGGTTTTAAACGTTCTCCCAGTATCACCCAGCCTGCCAATGCCGAAAAAACGGATTCCATTGACAAAATCAGGCATGCCACGGTGGGATCCATGTTTTTTTGTCCCACAATCTGTAAAGTATAGGCAACTCCGCAGGACATGACACCGGCATACAGGATTGGCACATGGGCATCCAGAATCTGCCCAATCTGTGGATTTTCAAATATACACATACAGACGCCGCTGATCATGCCACTGACCAAAAACTGGATACAGGAAATTCCAACAGAGTCCCCCCGGGGTGAAAAATGGTCAATCACCATTATATGCAGAGAAAATAAAAATGCACCGGCCAAAACCAGCATATCTCCCTTATTGATGCCGACCTGTCCGGAAATGCTGAGCATATAAAATCCGATCATGGCGATCACACAACTTACCCACACAAGCGGAGCTACTTTCTTTTTTAGAAAAATACCCATAACCGGAACTATCACAATATAAAGCGCTGTGATAAAACCTGCTTTTCCCACGGTCGTAAACATAATGCCGAACTGTTGAAAATTGGTCGCTATGACAAAAATCAATCCGCAGCAAACACCACCTATGACCGTATTTTTGCGGTATAGATGCTTTTCTTCTGCTGATTGGGAAGCTTTCTGATTGATTTTTTTCAGTACCAGGATCAGGGGAATCAGCACACCCCCGCCGATCAGGGAACGGACACAATTAAACGTAAACGGTCCAATGTATTCCATTCCAACACTCTGTGCCACAAAGGCAACGCCCCAGATCACTGCTGTTAACAGTAGTTCTGCGGCGCTTATCATTTGTTTTTTCATATGACTCCTTTTATACCATCTTTCGTGAAATCTCTGCCACGATGTCGCGGATCATTTTTCCATTGCAGTCGATAGTAACGTGGGCATATTTTTCATACAGGGGAATGCGTTCCTCATAAAGATCCCGTAACGAATGTCCTTTTTTGAGTGCCACCCCTCTTTTGGTAAGATCGCCCAGACGATTTTCTATCTCCTCATAAGGCAATCGAAGATACACAATCGTTCCGATCTTTCCCAGATGTTCCATGGCTTCCTGTCCGTATACCACACTGCCACCCGTTGCAATCACACTTTGCTTTGCCTCTAAGGATGCATTGATGCGGTTCTCAATCCGTAAAAAACCGTCCAGCCCATCTTCTGCTATGATCTCATGAAGCAGTCTGTTTTCGGCTTCCTGTATGCAAAGATCCGAATCCAGAAAACGATATCCCAGATTCTTGGCAAGTACAACACCAACCGTACTTTTGCCCGCTCCCGGCATACCGATCAGGACCAGATTCGAGCCTGTTTGCTTTAATACAGACATGCAATCACTTCCACTTCACATAAAACGTCTTTTGGAAGCTGTTTTACTGCCACGCAGCTTCTTGCCGGTTTATGTGAAAAGTATTTCTCATATACGCTGTTAAATGCAGCAAAGTCAGCCATGTCAGCCAAAAAGCAGGTGGTTTTTACAACATCCTTGTAGCTGCAGTCCCCTGCTGCTAATACGGCACCAATATTTTTCATAACCTGTTCTGTCTGTGCTTCGATTCCCTCTGCTTCTACATTGCCGGATTCCGGATTGATCGGGATCTGACCGGATGCATATAACATCTTACCGGCGATCACAGCCTGCGAATACGGTCCGATTGCTGCCGGTGCCTTGTCTGTTGCTACTTTCTTGATCATAATAGTGTCCTCCTCGTCTCGTAAATCTTAGTCTTCGAATTCTGCTGTTACATAGAATCCTCTTTCATTCTGTTCAATCCCGGTTACAACTCCCTCTCTGGCAAGCATACGCTCCCGAAACGGATAGTTTCCGGACATGGCAAGGGACGGATCAATGGTGTAATAATAGTTACTCGGTAATACCCCTTCCGTAACCGTGATCTTCTGTCCTTCCTCTAACAGACCAGGACGTTCCATCTTAAACTCCATACTTCGTTTTCCCATATTCTGCCATTCCATTCCCATTCAGATGGCTCTGCCCCTGAATGCATTTCCCGTATATTATAATTCCTTTTTGGGTATTTCACAACCGTGAAATTTTATTCTCTTACAGTCGTTCCAGTATGATCGCATGGGCAATCCCCGGCACACTTTTGCCCTCATTAAAACTCACTTTACTAAGCAGCGCACCCGTTGGTGCAAACAATACCCGCTTCCAGATGCCCTTTTCCATCTGGTGCAAAATAAAAGCAGAAAGTACCGTAGCCGAACATCCGCAGCCGGAGCCTCCCGCATGCGTATCCTGCGTCACTTCATTATAAATAGCAATCCCGCAGTCCGTATAACGTCCCGTGATATCACAGTTTTTTTGCAGCAAAAGATCCTGCAACACGTTTTTTCCTACTTCTCCCAGATCACCGGTAATGATCATATCGTAGTCCTCAGGTGTTCTGTTAAAATCCTTCATATGCTGTAAAATCGTGTCCGCCGCTGCCGGTGCCATGCACGCTCCCATATTCATGGAGTCCTTCACGCCAAAATCCACGATCTTTCCGGTGGTTATTCCGGTAATGCCAATGCCCACTCCTTCTTTTTTTTCAGAAGACAGCAAAAAGGCACCGCTTCCCGTAACCGTCCAGGTAGCCGACTTCGGTCTCTGGTTTCCATATGCAAGGGGAAAACGAAACTCCTTTTCCGCACTGGCAAAATGACTGGAAGTGACACAGATGACATTTTCCGCAAAACCGCCTGCCACCGCCATACTGCCCATGCTCAATGCCAGGCCACAGGTAGAACAGGCTCCATACAGTCCGATATAAGGAATCTCAAAGGACAACAGTCCAAAAGTGGAGGCAATGGATTGCCCAAGAAGATCGCCGCCAAATAAATAGCGTATATTTTCACTTCGGATACCCGTTTTTTTAAGCAGCGTACTGACCGCATCCCTTTGCAGAGTGCTCTCCGCCTCTTCCCAGCTGTTGCATCCATTCATATCATCTTCCAGTACGACATCAAAGAACTCTCCCAGCGGGCCTTCTCCTTCTTTGGTTCCCACTACCGTGGCACTTGCGCCCAGATAAACCGGATTCTGAAAAAGAACACTCTGTCTGCCGAGTGCCTGATCCACTGCTTTTGCATTATCTTTCATTTTGCTTCTACTCACTTTCCATTATTTTTTAGTAGTAGTATTGGCAAAATAAAAAGCATTATCCGTATTTATATCACTTCTACCTGACACATCTTCATGGTTGTAAGTGCCGCTTCGTGACTTTGCGGGGTTACGCCGGCACAGCAGGAAGCATCCACGGATACGGTAATCTCCGGATAAATCGCCTTTAAAATCAGTGCATTGGAAACAACACAGATGTCCGTGCACAATCCCACAAGTTCTACTTCTTCCAAAGCATATTCTTCCCATTTCGTATAGCCAAAGGACGGCTTATTGATGTAAATGGCTCCCGGCACTTCCAGTTCTGCCGGAATCTGCCAGCCCTCCGTTCCTTCTATACAATGTGCTACCGGAAGGTGTTTTCCTTCATTTGTATCCAGATAATTCTGCTGGTGCGTATCCCTGGTGAAAATGATCTCATCCCCATTTTCCCGATACTGTGCAATCTTCTTTTTCACATTTTCCACGATTGCCTGCGCCTCTTTGGTTCCCAGCGCCCCATCAATAAAATCTTTCTGCATATCAATTACGATCAATGTTTTTTTCATGTTTTCTTCCTCTTTTCATATTA
>CAYLSH010000074.1:0-9850 GCA_964386235.1 uncultured Lachnospiraceae bacterium
ATCGCATCGACCATGCCCTGCAAAACGGCGTTCCCATTGTCAATTACGGGATTGCAATTGCAAAGATGCATGGTATCTTAAAGCGTAGTGTGGAGCCGTTTGCGGATATCCGTAAACTTTTGGGGGACGACGATGAAAATTAAGCATAAAACCGATTTGTTGTTATTGTTTGCCCAGGGAGGGACGGCGGCCCTTTTTTTTAACATTCTGTATGCTTTGTCGGGGATTACGGAAAGTTCAGAAGAATACGCGCAGGTGGCGGATAAACAGTTTGCGTATCCGCTCCTTACGGGCATTTTGTTCTATGGGATCCTTTCGCCTTTTATCGAAGAGATTTTATTCCGGGGGGCTATATACAATTTGTTAAAAAAAATCTCCGGTCCGATCTTTGCCATGGTTGGTTCCGCCCTTTTATTTGGTCTGTACCACGGAAATATCGTGCAGGCATCCTATGGGTTTTTCTTAGGACTGCTGATTGCCTTTTTTTATGAACGGTACGGCTCTTTTCTTGTGCCCGTTCTGTTGCACGGCGCGGCAAATATCTGCGTATATGCGGTATCGGACAGTACTTTTTTACAGAAAGTACTGATCAACTGGACTGGATGCCTTGCCTGTGGTATACTGACAACGGTGCTGTTTGGGATATTGGTACTGCATACGGGCAACCAGGCGTCACCAAAAACAAATGAGAAAACGAGAGGTTAATGTATGTTACAGATGATTGAGACCGTCAATAAGGCAGTCAACGATTTTATATGGGGTGTACCTGCCATGATCTGCATCCTTGGTGTGGGATTGTTTCTCAGTATCCGGATGCGTTTCATCCAGTTACGCAAACTGCCGTTGGCATTAAAAGAGACGATCGGCAAAGTATTCCAGAAAAGTGAAGCAGCACAGGGCGCGTTAACTCCGTTTCAGGCGGTATGTACGGCATTATCTGCCACGGTGGGAACCGGTAATATCGCAGGTGTTGCCGGTGCGATTGCGATCGGCGGACCGGGTGCTGTATTCTGGATGTGGGTATCGGCACTGTTAGGAATGTGTACCAAATTTTCAGAAGTTATTCTTGCCGTACATTTCAGAGAGCGCAACGAACATGGCGATCTGGTGGGCGGACCGATGTATTACATAAAAAATGGTCTCGGACCAAAATGGAAGTGGCTTGCCGTTACGTTTTCCGTGTTTGGAGTCTTAACGGTATTTGGTACGGGAAATGCCACACAGGTCAATACCATTACGGCGGCAATCAATTCCGCACTTCTTAATTTTAACGTGATTTCACAGGAGAGTGTTACCACAAGCAACATTATTATCGGACTGATTATTATGGTAGTGGTAGCAGCCGTGCTTTTGGGCGGTGTTAAGAGAATCGGACGCGTATCCGAGAGACTGGTGCCTTTTATGGCGGTGCTCTACATCGTACTGGCACTTGGTGTTGTGATCCTAAATTTACACAGAGTTCCGGCGGTTCTCTATGATATTGTATACGGCGCATTCAATCCTTCCGCGATTACGGGCGGTATTGTGGGAAGTTTCTTTGTCAGCATGAAAAAAGGCGTATCCCGCGGTATCTTTTCCAATGAAGCAGGTCTGGGAACCGGTTCCATCGCACATGCCTGTGCAGATACATCAGAACCGGTAAAACAGGGATTTTTCGGCATCTTTGAAGTGTTTGCCGATACCATCATCATCTGTACCTTAACGGCATTTACGATTCTTTGCAGCGGTGTTCCGATTGCCTACGGTGAGGCAGCAGGTGCGGAACTGACCATTGCCGGCTTTACTTCCACCTATGGTAACTGGGTGTCCATCTTTACGGCACTTGCCATGTGTTGTTTTGCATTTTCAACGATCATCGGCTGGGGCTTATACGGAGCCAGATGCGTGGAGTTTATCTTTTCGGCAAAAGCAATCAAACCCTTTATGCTTCTCTATTCACTGGTAGCCATTCTGGGAGCAACGCTGGATCTGGGACTGATCTGGAGTATTTCCGATACCTTTAACGGTATGATGGCGATCCCGAACCTGATCGGTGTATTCTTACTTTCCGGCACGGTAGTCAGACTGGTAAAAGAATATATGAAAAAAGAATAAAAATTAATTTAGGTATTGCAAAACGAACGAACGTTTGTTATGATATATCTGAAATACAAAAGGGAATCGCAATCGCCCGGACATGGTCGTTTTTTGCCGGATTGAGGCATTTTGCACGGGAACCATGTTTTCTAATTGAAAAATTTGTTCAAAACGGATATTTACATATTTTTGGCAAAAATGTAAGATACTTGTAATATCGAACCCGAAAACGTTTTCATTATCGGATGGGTTTACCCGGTAGTGAACAGGCTATTGCCGGTCGTTCCGACAGGACGGCGGTGTTTGTTTTGCAAGGAGGTGTCGTTATGTGTCAGTACAAGATCCGTTTACGTCCGGAGGAAGTCAAGGACTTTGTGAATGCAGCGAGCAGATGTGCTTTTGAGATCGATATCTGCTACAACCGCTACATTGTGGATGCCAAATCCATCGTTGGCGTACTTGGTCTGGATCTGAGACAGATTCTGACAGTAACATGTCATGGTTATGATGCGAGTTTTGATGGATTGATGAAAGTCTATTCCATCGCCAGTTAAAAGTAAACGAGATAAAGCAGCTCATTCTTTCCGGAATGGGCTGTTTTTAATGCAATGACGGGACGAATTTTACCAACTGGCCAGTGGTTTTGCGGCTTGTAGTGGGTAATTTTTTGTGCAATAGGTAATTTCCGGCCCAAAACAGGTAGTCCTTGAAGAAAACGGAATTTGATAGTAAAATTGAAAAGTATGAGAATCCGCAGGAAAGGAATGGATTGGTTTCGTATGAAGAAATTGGTTGTGATTATCAATGGCAATGGCGGAGTGGGGAAGGACACGCTCTGCGAATTTGCACAGGATAGTTTTCGGGTAAGAAATATTTCGGCGATTACGCCGATCAAGGAAATCGCCTCAGCATATGGCTGGAATGGGGAAAAGGACGCAAAGGCGCGTAAATTTTTGGCGGACTTAAAAGCCGCTTTTGTTGATTACAATGATCTTCCCTTTCTTTATATCAAGGAGCAGTACCACGCCTTTATGGAAGCGGAAAAAGAGCAGATCTTATTTATCCATATCCGCGAAGCAGGCGAGATAGATAAGGTAAAGCAATACATAAAGACACCCTGTATCACGCTTCTTGTCACAAGGAAAAGTAAGGAAAAACAGTGCTGGGGCAATCCCTCGGATGACAATGTTGCCCTGTATACCTATGACCATCGCTACGAAAACGACAGGAATCTGACAGAGGCACGGGCGGATTTTACCGGCTTTTTACAGGGACTGTTTGACCGCTACTGTACGGATTAGGAAAGCGGATGATTCCAAGCCGGCGGATGCTTGCACAGGGCAGGATTACTTGCTATACTATGTGGATGCGGCTTGGACATATAGAACAGAATTGACAAATATTGGAATGAATCAGGGGCAAAGTGAATATGGAGTTAAAGGAAAAGAAAAAAATAAAGAGAAGACGATACAAAAGAGGAAAGAAAAGCAGAAATGCGGAACTGGCTCTTAAGATCGGATTGTTGTGTGTGTGCGTGGCAGCCGGGATAACCGGCGCCTGCTTTTATTTTGGAAAAGAAGATGTCAAACTTTCGGATCTGACAAAAGTGTCGTTGATCGGATACGACTCGGAAGGAAAGATCAGTGCACAGATAGATGCGGCGGCGTTAGAAGAAGATGTACCACAGGTGGAAGAACTCTTAGACACGGTGGAAATGGAATTTTCCATGCAGGAACATCTCTCCAACGGGGACACGGTAAAGATTTCCTACATATACGATAAGGAACTGGCAAAAGAACTGGATATCACAGTCAGTGATAATCCATCGGTACTGACCGTGGAAAACCTCCCCGAGGCGGAGACAATCAGCCTTGAAGAATTGTTTGCGGATGTGGAACTGGTTATGGAAGGCGTCGCACCGGCACTTACGATCCGTGTGGAAAATCACAGCGAACATCCCTATATACAGACCATGGATTTTGTGATCCGTGATGAAAAGGAATACTATAAGAAGGGAGATACCGTGATCGTGGACGCGGTATTTTCACAGGAAGATGCCATCGCCTACCGTTATGCGGTGGAAGAGGGCGAGAATGGTTACAGTCATGCTTATGGATTGGATCAGGTGGACAGTTATCTGACCGGTGCCGGGCAGTTGACAGAGGAAGATAAGAATGCGTTGATTGCAAAAGGAACCCGGTGCTTTACGGATGCCAATGAATACGGACTTCGCATATTCAGTGAAGCGGGATGCATGCCGATCTGGGTGGATAAAAAAACAACTTTCACCTGGCAGAATCCCTATGTGATCTCCATGTATTTTAATACGGCAAAGGAAGACGCCATCGGAGAAACCGGTGTCATGGTCAATGACGTCAAGATTGTGTATGGTGTTACGCTGATGCAGGCGGACGGTGTACATTGTGATGCGGAGATCGTAGTCAGATTTGACGGGCTGATTTTAAAGAAGGACGGAACGATTGATCTTTCCCTGGATTCGGGGAAAATGATCTCGGCGTCCCACAAGGATAAGTTTATTAAGGACATTGTCAACAATACCTATGCGGATGAAAAATACGATTCGGAACGTATTTTGTAAAATATGGATTTGATCAGAAAGGAAGGATGAAATTGATCGGACAGAATATGACACAGGAAGAAAAAGTCACTTATATGACTACCAAAGCGGTACCGCCACTCATTTGTGAACTGGCGGTTCCTACTATTATCAGCATGCTGGTAACGGCATTTTACAACATGGCGGATACTTTTTTTGTGGGGAGAATCAATACACAGTCCACGGCTGCGGTCGGGATCGTATTTACGGTGATGGCACTGATCCAGTCCTGCGGATTCTTTTTCGGTCATGGAACGGGCAATTACATTTCCAGAAAACTCGGAGCGAGGGAGTATAAAGAGGCGGAAGTCATGGCGGCAACCGGATTTTTCCTTGCTTTTATCTGCGGTATTATTCTGGGCGGACTTGGCCTGCTGTTTTTGGATCCCCTGGCGGTTTTGCTGGGATCCACACCGACGATTCTGCCTTATACAAAGGATTATTTGCGGATCATCCTGATCGGTACCCCGTTTATGATGTCCTCCTTTGTGTTAAATAACCAGTTGCGTTATCAGGGAAGTGCCGCCTATGCCATGGTGGGGATTGTGGCAGGTGCGGTGGTCAATATCGTGCTGGATCCGATTTTTATTTTCACACTGGATATGGGCGTGGGCGGTGCAGCGCTTGCAACCGTGCTCAGCCAGCTGCTCAGCTTTGTAATGCTTTGTATCGGAACGAGAAAGGGCGGCAACATACGTATTCATATCCGCAATTTTAAACCCACACCTGCCGCCGTTTATGAGATCATACGCGGGGGCTTTCCTTCCCTGTGCAGACAGGGACTTGCCAGTGTATCCGGCATTTTTCTCAATCATATGGCGGGCGGTTACGGCGGTATATATGGGGATGCGGCGATCGCAGCCATGTCCATTGTCACAAGGGTGACGATGTTTGCCAATTCCGCCCTGATCGGTTTCGGACAGGGATTTCAGCCGGTATGTGCCATGAATTATGGCGCCGGTAAATACGACAGAGTGCGGGAGGGCTTCCTCTTTTGCGTAAAATATGCTTTTGTCTTTTTGATTGTGACTGCCGTGGCGGGTATTGCTTTGGCAGAACCCCTGATTATGATTTTCAGAAAAGATGACGCGGATGTCATAAGAATCGGAACGCTGGCACTCAGAATGCATTGCCTTGCTTTTCCGCTCAGTGCATGGATTGTCATATGCAATATGATGCTCCAGTCCATCGGAAGAGCCATGAAGGCATCCGTTGTGGCGGCGGCAAGACAGGGACTTTTCTTTATTCCCCTTATTTTTATCCTGCCGTATTTCTTTGGACTATTTGGTGTACAGGTCTGCCAGATGGTATCGGACATCTGTTCCTTTGCACTGGCGCTCCCGATCGGTCTGAGCGAACTGAAGCGGTTAAAAAGTGAAAAAGAATAAAAAAATGTATAAAATCTACAAAAAATACCCCCAAAAGGTGGAAATACTGGTAAAAACTATGTATAATTATAAGGCGGTAAAAGAAAAGTAACAAAATACAAAGGAGATATTGAGAATGGCACAGAATGGATTAGTCCTGACCAATGAGAATTGTGTTGGGTGCAACAAATGTATCAGTGTCTGTAGTTGTGTGGGTGCGACTGTAGCACATCGGACGGAGGATGGCGGTAACATTATCCAGGTGGATGGCAATAAATGCGTTGCCTGCGGTGCCTGCTTTGATGCCTGCGAACACAATGCAAGGGAGTATGTCGATGACACGGAGGTGTTTTTTGAAGATCTGAAAAAAGGAGAGCGTATTTCCCTTCTTCTGGATCCGGCATTTTTGGCCAATTATCCCAAGGAATATGCAAGTGTCCTCGGCGGATTAAAACAGATGGGCGTAAACCGGATCCTCAGTATTTCGTTTGGTGCGGATATTACCACATGGGCTTATCTGAATTATGTACAGAAAAATAATTTTATGGGCGGTATTTCCCAGCCCTGTCCCGCAGTGGTTGGTTATATAGAGAGATACATACCAAAGCTGATTCCCAAGTTGTTCCCGGTACAGAGTCCCATGATGTGCGGCGCGATCTATGCACGCAAGCACATGGGTATCACGGATAAACTTGCTTTTATCAGTCCCTGTATCGCCAAGAAAATGGAAATGGAGTCCGAAAGAGGAAAGGGACTGGTTTCTTACAATGTAACCTTTGATCATCTGATGGAATATGTCAGAACACACAATATCAAGGGACCATCCGCTAAGGATATGGGCGTGGGCGGTGCAGCGCTTGCAACCGTGCTCAGCCAGCTGCTCAGCTTTGTAATGCTTTGTATCGGAACGAGAAAGGGCGGCAACATACGTATTCATATCCGCAATTTTAAACCCACACCTGCCGCCGTTTATGAGATCATACGCGGGGGCTTTCCTTCCCTGTGCAGACAGGGACTTGCCAGTGTATCCGGCATTTTTCTCAATCATATGGCGGGCGGTTACGGCGGTATATATGGGGATGCGGCGATCGCAGCCATGTCCATTGTCACAAGGGTGACGATGTTTGCCAATTCCGCCCTGATCGGTTTCGGACAGGGATTTCAGCCGGTATGTGCCATGAATTATGGCGCCGGTAAATACGACAGAGTGCGGGAGGGCTTCCTCTTTTGCGTAAAATATGCTTTTGTCTTTTTGATTGTGACTGCCGTGGCGGGTATTGCTTTGGCAGAACCCCTGATTATGATTTTCAGAAAAGATGACGCGGATGTCATAAGAATCGGAACGCTGGCACTCAGAATGCATTGCCTTGCTTTTCCGCTCAGTGCATGGATTGTCATATGCAATATGATGCTCCAGTCCATCGGAAGAGCCATGAAGGCATCCGTTGTGGCGGCGGCAAGACAGGGACTTTTCTTTATTCCCCTTATTTTTATCCTGCCGTATTTCTTTGGACTATTTGGTGTACAGGTCTGCCAGATGGTATCGGACATCTGTTCCTTTGCACTGGCGCTCCCGATCGGTCTGAGCGAACTGAAGCGGTTAAAAAGTGAAAAAGAATAAAAAAATGTATAAAATCTACAAAAAATACCCCCAAAAGGTGGAAATACTGGTAAAAACTATGTATAATTATAAGGCGGTAAAAGAAAAGTAACAAAATACAAAGGAGATATTGAGAATGGCACAGAATGGATTAGTCCTGACCAATGAGAATTGTGTTGGGTGCAACAAATGTATCAGTGTCTGTAGTTGTGTGGGTGCGACTGTAGCACATCGGACGGAGGATGGCGGTAACATTATCCAGGTGGATGGCAATAAATGCGTTGCCTGCGGTGCCTGCTTTGATGCCTGCGAACACAATGCAAGGGAGTATGTCGATGACACGGAGGTGTTTTTTGAAGATCTGAAAAAAGGAGAGCGTATTTCCCTTCTTCTGGATCCGGCATTTTTGGCCAATTATCCCAAGGAATATGCAAGTGTCCTCGGCGGATTAAAACAGATGGGCGTAAACCGGATCCTCAGTATTTCGTTTGGTGCGGATATTACCACATGGGCTTATCTGAATTATGTACAGAAAAATAATTTTATGGGCGGTATTTCCCAGCCCTGTCCCGCAGTGGTTGGTTATATAGAGAGATACATACCAAAGCTGATTCCCAAGTTGTTCCCGGTACAGAGTCCCATGATGTGCGGCGCGATCTATGCACGCAAGCACATGGGTATCACGGATAAACTTGCTTTTATCAGTCCCTGTATCGCCAAGAAAATGGAAATGGAGTCCGAAAGAGGAAAGGGACTGGTTTCTTACAATGTAACCTTTGATCATCTGATGGAATATGTCAGAACACACAATATCAAGGGACCATCCGCTAAGGATGAGATCGAGTACGGTCTCGGATCCGTTTATCCGACACCGGGCGGTCTGAAAGAAAATGTATTCTGGTTTCTGGGTGAGGATGCATTGGTACGCCAGATGGAAGGCGAGAAACATATGTATCATTACTTAGAAGACAATAAGGACAATATTGCCGGGGGCAAATACCCCTATCTGTTTGTGGATGCGCTGAACTGCTCTGCCGGCTGTCTGTACGGTACCGCAGTGGAACCGGAAAAGTCAAAGACGGAAGACGCCATGATCGAGATGATGAAGATCCGCGAAAGCAGCAAAAACAACAGATCCAATGCCTGGTCACGCAAACTTACGCCGAAACAGCGTCTGAAAAAACTAAACAAACAGTTTGCCAAACTGAATCTGGAAGATTATCTCTGCTCTTACACGGATCGCTCCGCAGGTTGTGCTTATGATACACCAAGCGAGGCACAGTTAGAAGAGATCTATCGTTCCATGGGAAAGAATACCAAAGAATCCAGATGCATCAACTGCTCCTGCTGCGGATACGACACCTGCCATGATATGGCGGTTGCGATTCACAATGGCTTTAACCACAAGGATAACTGCATCCATTACCTGAAGGATACAGTGGAGATAGAGAAACAGCATGCATTAAGCCTTGCCGATCAGGTACAGGAAGAACGCAATGCAATAGAAAGTCAGAGAGAGAAGATCGTACATACGGTTGCTGATATCAACGAAGAGTTCCAGGTTATTTACAAATCCGTTGTGGATATGTCAGAAGGCAACAACAACAGTGCCGGCGAGTGCACGGATATCTCCGGCAGAATGTCCGATATCCGTCTGTTCTGCGAACAGTTAGATGAGGCCTTAAAACAGATCAACGAATACATCAAGGAACTGGCAGAGAATAATGTCGAAGTCGTATCCATTGCTTCCCAGACCAATCTTCTTGCACTGAATGCTTCGATCGAAGCGGCAAGAGCCGGTGAAGCCGGAAGAGGATTTGCCGTTGTGGCTGATGAGATCAACCAGTTAGCGTCCAGTTCGCGTGAGACCGCATCCAAGAGTGGCGAGACACAGGAAAAGATTGTGACGGCGATCGCCGGGATTATGGAAGATACGAACAAACTCTTAGATACCATATCCGAAGTCAATGTAAGAACTGAGAATCTGGCTGCCGTAACGGAAGAGATTGCGGCAAGTGCCGACATGATCCTTGCTTCTTCCAACAATGTAAAAGAAAGTTTGGGCGAATTTTCAAGATAAAGTTCCGGAGGAATTTTCGGACAAAAAAACAGCGGCTTTGTGGCCGCTGTTTTTTTGCAATAGGAAATTTCTTTGAAATTACCTATTGCACAAAAAACACTCCGTGAGGA
>CAYLSH010000075.1:0-9546 GCA_964386235.1 uncultured Lachnospiraceae bacterium
ATGCTCCCAACTATTATCCTCTACATAATCGTATTCCTTTACGGAATCGTGATCGGCAGTTTTTTAAATGTCTGTATTTATCGTCTGCCGAAAAAAGAGAATATCGTGAAGGTACGTTCCCACTGCATGAACTGTGGGTACGGATTACAATGGTATGATTTAATACCGCTTTTCAGCTACCTTTTTTTAGGGGGCAGGTGCCGCAAGTGTAAAGAAAAGATCTCCATTCAGTACCCCATTATTGAGGCACTGAATGGGATCCTTTATCTCATGGTATTTACAAAGTATGGCATAAGCATGGAAACCCTACTGTATTGCTTATTGGCATCCGCTTTGCTTACCCTGAGTGTAATTGATTTTCGGACATATGAGATTCCGGTGGGGATCAATGTGTTCATACTGGCATTGGGGCTGATTCGTATTGGTGTGGACTATACGAATTGGTCACATTACGCGATTGGCCTCGTATGTGTCAGTGGTGTATTGTTTTTGATCTATTGGTTTTCCAAAGGAAATGCCATAGGGGGCGGTGATGTGAAACTGATGGCTGCCTGTGGCCTTTTACTGGGATGGAAACTGATCCTGTTTGGATTTGTGGCAGGATGCATGATCGGTTCCATCCTGCATTTACTGCGCATGAAGATCAGCAAAGAAGGGCATGTGCTGGCGTTAGGACCCTACCTTTCCATGGGGGTTATGACAGCCGTTCTCTGGGGCGATTCCTTTCTTGCGTGGTACATGGGTTATCTTGGCTTTTGACGGATATATTAGCGGCTTGTCTTAATATTATTTTGTCCGGCAAAATGGTATTACGACAATCCGCTAACATGCAGTTGACGGATATAAGTGTGTAAAGAAGTACAGATAATTGCGAAACAAATAAATTGTATAAAATGTATATCCAAAAGCAACATGTTCCAAAGAAACGCTCTGAACACGTCGGTACTTGGACAGTGTATATTGTCACGAAGTGACAATACTGTCCTATGTACCGTTACGTGAGAAGCGCAGCGGGAGCGTGTTTCGGGGAACAGTTGCTTTTGGATATACAAAGATATTTACTGGGGCGTTTCGCAATTATCCGGTAAAGTACAGAATGGAGAATAAAATGGCGAAAGTACTGAGTGTGGAAATAGGGGCTTCATTGATCAGACTCTGTGAAGTGGACCGTAAAGAGAAAAATCCGAAAGTGTACAAATGGGCATCCATTCAGACACCGGAAGGAGCAGTGGCGGATGACGCCGTTGTGGTAACGGAGGAACTGGTAAATGCGATCAAGGATGTGTTGCGCGAGAAACATATGAGCGCAAAGAAGATGATCTTTACCATGAATTCGACCAAGATTGCAAGCCGTGATGTGGTCATTCCTTTCGTAAAGGAAAATAAAGTGGGAGAACTGGTAAAGTCCAACGCATCGGATTATTTTCCGGTTGACCTGGAGCAGTATGAACTGGGACACTTCATTGACGGAACTACGGAAAATGACAAGGGTGTCAAACAGTATAAAGTGCATGTGCTGGCAGCTCCGAAAAGCATCACGGAAAGTTATAAGGAACTGGCAAAAGCATTGGGTGGTACCTTGGAAGCACTGGATTACATCAGTAACAGTGTGTATCGGATGGCAAAACCAAATTGCGAGTCCGGTGCAAAGATGATTGTGAAGACGGATGAAAAATCTTCCTCCGTCCTGATTATAAAAGATGGGGAGATCTCCTTGCAGCGTAATATCGCCTACGGAATGGAAGATCTGAAGATCTCTGAGGATGGAAGTGTATCTTCCTGCACCGGCGAAGAAATGGCGGACAGTCTGGATTATCTTTCAAACGGTATTTTACGTGTTGTGGATTATTACAATTCCCACAACAGCGAAGCTGTAACGGAAGCCTATGTTACGGGACTGGGTGCTTACTGCAAAGGAATCGAAGAGTATCTTTCCGAGAAACTTTCCATGCATGTGGAGATTCTGCCACAGCCGGAGATTTACCGCTCGATGAAAGATTTTTCACAGGAAGAATATGGTCTGTATCTGACCTGTATCGGTGCCGCCATGAATCCGGTCGGATTTATCGAAAAAGCGGATAATACCCGTAAGATAGAGGGAATGCCGGACAGTAAGGAAAGCATGCGTGTCTGCATTCTGGCATTGGCAGGATGCGTGGTGATTGCAGCGGCTCTTGTGATCGTATCCGGTGTACAGGTAAGTCGGGCACAGAAGGAAAACAAGCGTCTGAATGACCGTATCGTAGAATTAGAACCGATCAAAGAGGTATATCGGAATTATTTACAGCAGGAATATACCACGACCAAACTGGAGTATTTATACAATACCACGGTGCATGCGACGGATGATCTGGTAGCGTTTATAGAAGAGATGGAACAGAAAATGCCGGCAAGCCTGAATGTACAGTCCTTTATGGCGGACGACAACGGCGTGAGCATGTCCTTAACAGTAAAGGATAAAAAGGAAGCGGCAAAACTGATTCAGCAGTTCCGTTCCTTTGATGTGATTTCCACCGTGTCAGTCAGCGCACTGACCGATACCGGTGCCGTTATGGCGGGCGAAGCATTGGAGCAGGAGCCCATGGTTTCTTTTTCCATTGCCCTTACCTATAAAGGACAGGATGAAGCAAATGCCGACATGACAGCGCAAGAGGCGGCGGAAGCAGCAGTTGAGCAGCAGAGTACAGAGGAATAGGAGGCAGGATTAAAATGAAGAAAAATGATGTACAACTTTTGATGATTGTATTGGGAATCCTGCTTTGTGTGGTTGCATGGCAGTTTGTCTACAATCCCAATGTGGAAAAAACGGAAGCATTAGAAGCAGAAAATGCAGGACTTCAGGAGATCGTAACCAAGTTAGAAGGTATGGAAGCGCAGAAGGAAACGTATCTGAAAGATACGGAAGAATTACAGGCGCGTGCGACTGAGATTATGGATCATTTTCCGGCAGGAAGTCTGATGGAAGATGAGATCATGTATCTGTACAATATGGAAAATGTGAAAAACAATCATGTGGTGGTTCCAAACATTGGTTTAGGAGTACCGACGGAGGAACCTTATTCCGGCACCTTAACGGTGGATGAATACGAATTGACAGATGACGGCATCCGTTTGATGACCACACAGGATAATATTACCTTTACGACCAATTATACCGGTCTTAAGAATGTCGTAAGATACGTGTATGAGATTCCGGGCAGAAAGTCCATCAGCACCATCAGTCTGGCAGCCGGAAATGACGGCTATTTAAGCGGAACGATGAGCGTTAATTTCTATGCACTGGAAGGCACGGAAAAATTATATGCACAGCCGGATATCCCGGGCGTGAGACTGGGTAAGAAGAACATCTTCGGTTCTGTACAGACAGGACAGGGGAGCGCAGAATAATTTTGGAACATGAAATATTATTAGGAAAGGAGGAGCAAAATGCGTAAATTGAATAATAAGGGTCTTTCCCTTGTGGAACTTCTGATTGCAGTCTGCATTGTCGGGATTATCGTGACCCCATTGTTTAAAAGTTTTGTATCCTCCTATAGAGTGAATTCCCTGAGTAAACAGACTTTGCGGGCAACTACACTGGCACAGAACGAAATGGAATTTTTTGAAAAGGAATCCCTTCAGGATATCTGTGATCCGGATGTGTATGGGTTTAGTGCCTCCAGACCGGACGGTTATGAGATCTTAGAACAGCCCAATCCCGCCGATGTCAATGACAAGGGTTGTTATTCCTTTGTCAGAAAGGGCATTATCAATGACGAATCCGGCAGGGATATGTTTGATGTCTATATTTCGCTGAATCCATTAAGGGAGAACAGCAGCAGCCGTTATTATACGGCAAATACGACCCCGCTTCTTGTGATGAATACCATCAGTAATAAGGACAGCGGTACCTATGTGCAGACGGTGCGCACGGAAACCAATGCGGTGGATCAGGATACCATCGCATACAGTTATTTTCAGGCAAATCAGAATCCGATTTATACCTATACGACGGAGCAGTTTAAAAAGGAATTGAAGCGTACGATTACCGTTACCATTACGCAGACGGAAGTGGATGGCGTGGATTACACAAAGGCAACGGTCTCTTATCTGTACAAACACGAAAACCCGTACGTTATGCCCGTTGACAAAAGGACATATTCCCCATCTCCCACAGTAATTTATGACAATACGGGTTCTTTGGATGCAGAGGGTAATCCCATCGCGCTAAAGAGCATTTATTTGTTCTATGCACCGCGTTATGAGATGAATCCGGGCTATACGGATGATATTGTGGTGCGCAATGAGAGCGGACTGCCGGTGGATATTTACATCGTGCGCCAGGATATTTTGCAGGAAGGCGGCAATACGGTGCGCCCCACACCCATGAATTATATGGCGTCCCTGACGATTTATGATGTGATCACGGCAGGAAAGACGGCGGGCGTATATCATACGAATCTGAATGTAAACGAAACAGTGGCAGAGGGAAGCGGCCAGCAGATACAGTTAGAACTGCACGATGCGGCATCTCCGGTTGCCATGTCCTACAGCCGCGACAACATCATACAGGCAGCGGGATTAAAAGCCTTAGATGATGTACAGGCAAAGGACAGGATCTATGAAATGGAAGTGAAAGTGTACAAGGCGGGGGAGACACCCGGTGATGCCGGTGTAAAAGCATATGCGACACTGACAGGTACAAAATTAGAGTAGAAGGGAATACCTATGAACAACAAAAGGAATCCACAACTGGATAAGGATAATCGGGGATCCGGACTGATTATGGTGCTCATTATGGTTGCTTTTTTGGGAATCCTGACCGCCATTTTGATGGTGGCGACTTACGGCGGCTATAAGATGCGTCTTGCGGACAAGCAGAATAAGGATAATTTTTACAGTGTGGAAGCGGTGCTTGATGAGATCAATGTCGGGCTTCAGGAAAAAGCCTCCGACGCACTGGCGATTGCTTATCAGGATATTATGGTCAATTATTCCCGGTATGAAACACCGCAAAAACGTACCACGGCACTGTATACAACCTATTTTGAACAGTTACAGAAAGAATTGGAGAAAAGTTCAACAGAGTCCGATCAGTATAAGGTGGATCTGTTAATCGGTTTTCTCTCCGACCGCTCTAAAGGCGACGGCGACGGAAGCCGGGGCGGATTTCAGACCTACGGTGCCATCGTAGAGTCCAATCTGGACACGGGAAAGTATCCGCTTTCTCTGATGGCAAACGGGATTTATCTCAAGGACTTAAAAGTAACGTATGTAAATGAAAAAGGCATTGTGTCCATTATTTCCACGGATATCAGAATTGCACTGCCCCAGGTTGATTTTTCGGAAAGTTCCGCTTTCCCGGATCTCGAACAGTACTGCATGATCGCCGATCAGGGTATCAAAGCCGGTAACTCCGTGGTGGGCGGTGAAATCGTATTTACGGGCAATCTGTATGCGGATTCTGTGACACTGGGCAAACAGCAGGGAACGGTAAGCCACGACGGCGCGTTTTCTTTTATCGGCAGCAATATTTCTTTTCAGAAGCCGGTGGCAAATCCTTTGCAGGAAGTTGAACCTCTTGTAGTCAGCAAGAAGGATATTACGGTAAAAGAGTCTGCGATTAAGGTTTCGGCAGTGGATCTGTGGAGCGGCGAGATTGTCTTAGATTCTGCGGATGCCGAATTGACGGGCAATACCTTTGTACAAAACGACCTGAAACTGGAAGGAAACGGAAGTAAGGCAAAAATAGCCGGCACCTATACCGGCTTTGGCACGGCACTCGATCAGGCAAATGCCAGCAGTGCCATCGTAATCAACGGCAAAAACAGCAGTCTCGATCTGTCGGCAACGACCAGCCTCAATGTCAGCGGACACACCTATGTCGGAACGTCGGTGCAGGAACTGGTACCACAGATTCACGGCACGGACGGCAAAAAAACGGATGTTCTTATGGGCGAATCCATTGCCGTAAAGAGCAACCAGCTGATCTATCTGGTGCCGCCGGAGGCACTAGGTTGTGCCATTTTATCCGATGGCGTGAGCATCGGGGAATCGGTTTATCGCAGCAACCCGATGAAGATGAGCCAGTATGAAGAACTCAAAAATAATCCGGACAAATATGTGATGATCAATGCCTCCCGCAATATTGTGGCACTGGGAGGACATACCTTAAGTGAATACATGCAGCAGGAAGCGATCGCAGGAACTGCGGAAGGCGAAGGAACGCCGACGGTGGATTACAGACCGATCGTGATCGTAAAGCAAAACGGTGCCGGAGAGTCCCTTGTGTACTGCTATATGAAATTCAAGGATGAAAAAGCGGCAAACCGCTACTTCCGTGATTATTACGGAGTAAACGAAGAAAAGGTTAAGAAGTACACCAAAGTGTATGCGGATGCCATAAAGATGCCGCAGGAGAACCCGGATCTGTTATACCTTCATTTGGCAGGTAATGTTCTTGCGTATCAGGAAGATACTTTCTCCGTAAAGGACGCAACGGACGATACATCGGAAAAACTGCGTGCCGGACAACTGGCACTGATGCGGGAAGATATGTTCAAGGCACTGACGACCAAGATGGTTACGAATATCGCAAGCGTCACCATCGCTGAGCAGGGCAGAACTGTTTTTGAAAATATTATCGATGACCAGAAACTGACCGAAACGGTGGATGGCTTAAAGGCAACTCCGGGAAGCAATCAGGCAATGATTTATTCTGCGGATCATTCCCAGGCGGTATTACTGTGCACCGGCAATTATACCATTGACGGCACACAGCCATCGGAAGTAAGAATGGTAATCTGCTTAGGAGATGTCAGGGTAAAACAGGATTTTCACGGGCTGATTATTGCCGGCGGCGAAATTGTGGTCGGGGATGAGAATGACATGGATAAAAAGGTGGAGATCACCAATCTTTCCATGGAAGATTATACACAGCTTCTGAATGGTATGGAGACAAACGGCGGAACGGATTACTATGTGTTAGATGTATTCCGCGACGGACGGAATCATTTTGCCGCTTCCGGATCCGGTGCCGTAAGTGATGGAACGCAGGAAGTTGTGTTGGAGGATTTGATTATTTATGAACGTTGGAGCAAAAAGTAAAAAATCTTCTGGTATGTGTGATAATAAGGGCTTTTCCCTGGTGGAACTGATCATCGTGGTTGCGATCATGGCGGTGCTGATTGGCGTGATGGCGTATTCCTTTCAGATGGTAACCGGTCAGCAGGCAAGGGAATGTGCAAATAATATCACGTTGGCACTGGACAAAGCCCAGACCTATGCGATGTCAAAATCCGGTGATGAGGATGCCTACATGGAATTATCCAAGGATGGTACCGGTGTGGTGGCAACATATTACGTGCCGGACAAGGCAGTGTTTGGAACAGGAGAAATCCCTACGTGGTCGGTTCTGGAAAAAGAAACCCTCGGTAAGGAAGCCGTAAGTGTGGTCTGTACTTTTTTGGACGGTTCTACAGTGGAGATTACAGCGACGGATTCGGTCCGTATTTATTATGACAGGGTCGGCGGTGCTTTCAGGGAAGCAGTGGTGGTAAATGCCGGTGGGGAAACGACGGCATATTGTGAGTCGATCACCATTACCCGCGGCAGGGAGTATAAGATTGAACTGATTACGGCAACGGGCAGACATACCCTGGAGCGGATTTCGTAAGGCAGAGGAACAGAAGGAAAAGAACGATGGAAAAAAACAAAGGTTTTTCATTAGTGGAATTATTGATTACGGTCACCATTCTTTCCATTGTATTGCTGACGGTAACCCATGTTATGGTCAGCGGCTCAAAAAGTTTTACAAAAGGGAATGCGGATGCAATTATGCAAAGGCAGGCGCAGCTTGTGGTGAATCAGATGGAAGACATGCTGATGGACACCAATGGCGGAATGGATTTTACGGATCATACGGATACAAAAGAACTGGTGCTGTACAATGTATCGGATATTTCCGGTGTGCCGATTTATACAAAAGAAGTGATTCTCTGGGAGAAAGCGAACGAAAAACTGTTTTACTCCAAGAATAATATGATATACGATACATCCACGGGAGCGTATGTGGATGAGGATGCCTCCACGGATCCTTACAGAGTGGATAAAGCCTTTTTGGCAGAGGGGATTCGTTCTTTTTCGGTGGATCTTCATGATACGAAGAAGGGATATGCCAAGGACGGCAGTCAGATTGATATTTTACAGTCCGTAAAGATCATGGTGGAATACAAGGATCAGAATGATCAGGTCAGTTATGCCACCAGTCCGATTGTGACGTTGCGTAACCGCATGATGTTAAGTGCCGGTCCGGAAACCGTATTTGAAAATACGCCCGCCGCAACGGATACATTATCTTTGTATATTTCTTCCGGCGGGGCGGGTACAGAAAGCCGTATGCCGATTCAGGATCGTGTGACCGCCTGTGTGAAAGGAAGTACCCACAATATATATGCAATTGTCAATTCCAGCAATGACGTAAATTCACTGGTTAACTGGAAGATAGAAGAGACGGACAGTCTCAGTACCATCAGTCAGGACGGTGTTCTGACGGTTGCGGATGCGGAACCGAATGCGTATCTGACGATTGTGGCAGCGTATAAAAACAATCCGTCCAAATCTGCAAAAGCGGTCCTGCTGATTCCGTCCAAAGCCGAGATCCTTTCGGCTAAGATCGTGCCGGTCAGTTATTTAAACGGTACGTTAAGTTATAAAGCCGAAGTAGAAACAAACGGATTTGACAGTGCGGCACTTGCTTCACAACTGGTTTATGAATGGAGTGTATCGGATTCTTCCTGTGTGGGCTCGTTTGATCCGTCCGGTGCTCAGTTACAGCTTCCGATTATAGGCGGAAAGAATAATGTCGGTAAAAACATTACGATCACGTTAAAGGTAAGCGGAGGTACCTATTGTAAGGATGAAAAGACAGCCTCCATCCTCTATCGCATCCCCATGGATGGGGACACCTCGGATTCCATACAGAAGCGTAATACTTCATCCGATTATTATTTTGCCATCACGGATGAGTACCGTTCGCTCTTAGAGCCGCCGTATGAGATCTGTTTCTATGATCTGGATACGGGAAAGAAAATTGACGAATACGATGCCCTGTTAAGTAATATCACGGTAAAGGATGTTACGCCGGGACATTTTGCAGTAGAAATATCGGATTCCTTACCAAAGGATGTCAGTTACTATCTGAAAGTAATTATTCACTGTAAGAATCCGTACGATTCGGAAATACGTTGGGATTATGAGAGAATTATATACATCTATGCAGAGGAATAAGGAGTTTTGCAGATGAAGAAAAAAAGATGGAAGCCACTGGTTGCAACCGGTAGTGTTTTACTTGCAGGCATGATCGCATCCCTGGCAATTATGAATAACGGAATCCGGGCAGAGGCAGCCGATACTTTTATGGGAATCCAGAAACTGATTACGGATGTTTCTAATCAGTACGAGCAGGATGGCCAGAAATATACCATTTTAGAGATCGTACCGGATCGTGCGGCAGCACAGATCGGCTATTTCTTTGACGGGAAAGAGCCGGCTCTTTCTACATGGGAT
>CAYLSH010000076.1:0-9490 GCA_964386235.1 uncultured Lachnospiraceae bacterium
TCGATAAAGGTACGCCTGTTGTATTTGACGAAGAGCTGGCGACAAAGATTCTGGGTGCGGACGAAGTGACCATTTATGTGGATATGCATGAAGGGGACGCGCAGGCAACGGCATGGGGCTGCGATCTGACTTATGATTATGTGAAGATCAATGCAGACTATAGATCTTAAAGGGAAATGAGGTTTTTATTTTATGGAAAAAGATATGGAACAGGTATTAAAAAAAGCGGAAGTTCTGATTGAGGCACTGCCTTACATCCAGAAATTTAACCGTAAAATCATCGTGGTAAAGTACGGCGGAAGTGCGATGAGCAATGAGGAATTACAGCGTAATGTCATCAAGGATGTTACGCTTTTGAAACTGGTTGGTTTTAAGCCGATCATCGTACATGGCGGCGGAAAAGCCATCAGTAAATGGGTGGAAAAGACCGGCAAGAAAGCAGAATTTATCAACGGCCTGCGTGTTACGGATGCAGAAACCATGGAGATTGCGGAGATGGTACTTAACAAAGTCAATAAGGACCTTGTCCGTATGGTGGAAGAACTGGGCGTAAAGGCGGTCGGCATCAGTGGTAAGGACGGCAATATGCTGACGGTGGAAAAGAAATATTCGGACGGCAAGGATATTGGATATGTAGGAGAAGTGACACAGGTTAATCCCAAAGTGATCTATGATCTGTTAGAGAATGATTTCCTTCCGATCATTGCACCGATCGGACTGGATGATCAGTTTGATACCTACAATATCAACGCAGATGATGCGGCATGTGCCATTGCAAAAGCGGTGGGCGCGGACAAACTCGTATTTTTAACGGATATTGAAGGATTGTATAAGGATATCCATGATAAATCCTCCTTTATCTCCCGCCTGACGGACAAAGAAGCGGATGAACTGATTGGCAGCGGACTGATCGGAGGTGGTATGCTTCCCAAACTCGGCAACTGTACTTCCGCTATCAAAAACGGTGTAAACCGTGTCCACATTCTGGACGGACGTATCCCGCACTGTCTGCTTTTGGAGATCTTTACCAATCATGGGATCGGAACCGCGATCATCAAAGAGGGCGATGACAATCACTAAGTAATGTGTACATAAGTCGATGAAAAGAGGAGAATTATATGCAGAACTATATTGAAGAAGCGGAAAAAGCACTGCTCCATACCTATAACCGGTATCAGGTTGTACTGGACAGGGGAGAGGGCGTACATTTATATGATATCGATGGAAAAGAATATCTTGATTTTGCATCCGGTATTGGTGTATTTGCACTCGGATACGGCAATGAAGCCTTTAAACAGGCATTAAAGGATCAGATTGACAAAGTGACACACACGTCAAATCTTTTCTACAATGTTCCGGCAATTGAGGCTGCCAAAAAATTAAAAGAAGTCTCCGGCATGGACCGGGTCTTTTTTACCAACAGCGGCGCAGAAGCAATCGAAGGTGCGATCAAAGCAGCCAGAAAGTATGCGTATTTAAAGGATGGAAAAACAGATCATGAGATTATTGCCATGGAACATTCCTTCCACGGAAGAACCATGGGAGCACTTGCGGTAACCGGAAAAAAAGCATACCGCGAAGCCTTTGAGCCGTTGATCGGCAATGTAAAATTTGCAAATCTCAATGATATCGACAGCGTCAAGGCACAGATCACGGACAAAACCTGCGCGATCCTGATGGAAACACTTCAGGGAGAAGGCGGTATTTATCCGGCGGATAAGGCATTTCTTGAAGAAGTATATGCAATCTGCAAGGAAAAGGATATCTTACTGATCCTTGATGAGATCCAGTGCGGCATGGGCAGATGTGGTTCTTATTTTGCATGGCAGCAGTACGATGTCAAACCGGACATTATGACAACTGCCAAGGCAGTGGGCGGCGGTGTACCCGTGGGAGCCTTCCTTATGAATGAAAAAACGGCCTCTGCTTCTTTAGTGGCAGGGGATCACGGAACCACATACGGCGGCAACCCGCTTGCCTGTGCGGCTGTGAGCAAAACGCTTGATTTATTTAAAGAAAACAATATAATGGAACATGTGGCTGGCGTAGGAAAATACCTGGAAGAAGAACTGGATAAACTGGTGAATACTTTTGCCTGTATCAGGGAACGCCGGGGCATGGGACTGATGCAGGGGCTGGAATTTGACACTGCCGTGTCTCCTATCATTGCAAAAGCAATGGAAAAAGGCCTGATTTTAATCAGTGCCGGAGCCAATGTGATCCGTTTCCTTCCACCGCTCATTATTGAAAAAGAAGATGTGGATACCATGACAGCCATTTTGAAAGAAGCGATAAAAGAAGCATAGGTTTATGCTTTGGCAAAAGCAAGAGGAATGGATTTAATTTATGAACATAGGTAAGAGAATTGCATCCGTAATTTTATGCGTCTGCATGGTGATGGGTACGGTGTACGCCTCCTTTCATTATACGCAGATGGATGAAAATACGTTTTTAGGAAATGATTCCGTGGTGATCTGGTACGCGGATGAAAGTATGACCGATTATATCAGTGCCATGGCGGTTGCTTTTCATGAAGAATATGGGATTCGCGTGATTCCCCAGCTTCATTCGGGGCTTGAGTATATAGAATCCATTTATGCGGCATCGGTAAAGGAAGAAAAAGGACCGGATGTGTATATTATCAGCAATGAAGCATTGGAAAAGGCTTATCTGGCGGGTCTTGCCAGTGAGATTACGGATCCGGACGGGATCGTCAATGCGGATACTTTTTCACAGGCATCCATGAATGCCGTGACCTATCATGACAAAAAAGTAGGATATCCGTATTCTTTTGAAACCAGTGTTTTGCTTTACAACCGGACGTATATAGAAGAGATGGCGAAAAATCAGTTGTTGTCTGAGACAACCGATGATTCGGCCGAACCGCAAACGGAGAATGCAGAAACGGAAGAATCCCCCTCCGGGGAGGAGATTGATGCAAGAGTAACCGAACTGATTCCGCAGACCTTTGATGAGTTGTTATCTTTTGCGGACAGTTATGATGCACCCGCCGCAGTAGAAGCAGTTTTTAAATGGGATGTGGAAGACATTTTTTATAATTATTTCTTTATTGGTAATTATATGGATGTTGGCGGTCCGTGCGGCGATAACAGTGAGAAAGTGGACATTTACAATCTTGATGCCATCAAAGCCATGAAGATTTATCAGGATTTGAACCAGTTCTTTTCATTTGAAGCTGCAGACGTTGCCTATTCTTCCGTAATTCAGGAATTTATCGAGGGAAAACTGGTCTTTACGACGGCGACCAGCGATATTATGAGAACTCTGGAAACGGCAAAAGAAGAAGGAAACTTTGCATTTGACTATGGTATCGCAGAAATCCCCGATCTGAATGAGGAGTTACAGACGAAGAGCCTTTCCGTAACCAATACCCTTGTGGTAAATGGTTTTTCAAATAAAAAAGAAGAGGCCAACTGTTTTGCCTCCTATCTGGCGGGAAAAGCAAGTGATACTTTGTATGAAAAAACAGGCAAGATTCCGGCAAATGCCCTAAATGCCTGTGCGGATGCAAACACGGCAGTATTTTTTGAAGAATACAACGATTCCGTACCGGTTCCGAAGATGATGGTGACGTCCAATCTCTGGGTACAGTTGGAAGTGACATTTGCAAAAGTATGGAATGGCGCAGCAGTAAGTGACAGCCTGAAAGAATTGTCCGAGATGATCATGAGTCAGGTGACCGGCGGTGAATATGAAGAAGAATATATACAGGAGCCGGCAGAAGAAGAGACGACGATCGAATACTATGATGAAGAAGCTGAAAGACAGGCGGCAAAAGAATCGGAGTAAACTCCGATTCTTTCGAAAAATCCTTTCAGGATTTTTCCCAATGGAGAAAAGTTTTGAATCGTGAGTAAACTCCGATTCTTTCGAAAAATCCTTTCAGGATTTTTCCCAATGGTGAAAGAGTTTTGGGATCGTGCATAAAATCCAATCATGTGGGGAACCTATTACCAGAAATGGAGGGTTTTCACATGATTGGATTTTTTATTGCCATGCTCTCGGGAGCATGCATGAGTATTCAGGGCGTATTTAATACGCAGGTGACCAAAACATCGGGAATATGGGTGGCGAATGTCTTCGTACAGGCAACGGCACTTGTAGTCTGTCTGGCGGCATGGCTGTTTACGGACAGAAGTTCGTTTGGAAGTCTGTTAAAAGTAGAGCCGCGTTATATGCTGCTTGGGGGTGCGATCGGCGCCGTGATTACCTATACCGTGATTAAAAGCATGGCGATGCTTGGTCCGGCACAGGCAGTTATGGTGATTGTGGTGGCACAGCTATTGGTGGCGTATTTCATTGAACTGCTTGGCATTTTTGGCGTGGAAAAGCAACCCTGGGATATCCGGAAGGGAATCGGAATGGCACTTGCGATTGCCGGCATTATTCTTTTTAAATGGAAATAAAAAAGACAGTATTTTTTCTCCAAAATACTTTGTGAAAGTGCTTGTAAAGTAAACCAAAACCACTTACAATATGAATTAGTCATTATACGGGGCCTTTATCGTGTGTTATTTTATGATGGATAAAGGAGTAATGATGAAAAGAAAAGATCAAAAAAAGAAAATCAGGATGTTTCTTGTAAAACTCTGCATTTGCAGCTGCTTTTGTATGACGGCATGCGGAGCGGACGAAGATTCTCTGTTTAGGGAAGCAGACGGGATGCCGGCAGAAAGATCGACCGAAATATCGTCAGAAGAAACTTCATCAGAGGGAATCTGCGCGACTACGGAAGGCATACAGACCATCACGCCTGCAGCAGGGGCGGAATTGGCAAAAGAACAAAAGATAGTGGTACATGTCTGCGGTGCGGTACGTGCACCCGGTGTGTATGAACTGGAGGCAGACAGCCGTATAATGGATGCGGTGGAAGCAGCCGGTGGTTTTGTCGATGACGCAGATACGGAATATGTGAACCTGGCCACGGTTTTAGCAGATGGCAATAAGGTGCGTATCCCGACAAAAGAAGAAGTGACACAGATGTCACAACAGGAAACGATACAGAATGACATGGGTGTCATAACAACACAGGATGCCGCAATTACAGGCAATATCGGGGATTCAAGTGATACTTGCAGTAGTCTTGTCAATATCAACACAGCGGACGAAGCACTTCTTTGTACACTTCCGGGTATTGGCAGTACCAGGGCGCAGAGTATTATTAACTACCGTACGCAGCATGGCTCTTTTTCCAGGATAGAGGACATCATGCAGGTAAGTGGGATCAAAGAGAGCAGTTTTCAAAAGATAAAAGAGTATATCACTGTTAAGTAAACAGAACACGGGGAAAGAATATGGGAAGGAAAGTATTAGTTGTAGATGATGAAAAATTAATTGTAAAAGGAATCCGCTACAGTTTAGAGCAGGATGGCATGGAAGTGTCCTGTGCCTACGATGGAGAAGAAGCACTCCAACTGGTGAAACAGGAAAACTTTGACATCATTTTACTGGATGTGATGCTTCCCAAGTTAAACGGCTTCGAAGTATGTCAGCAGATTCGTGAATTTTCCAACGTGCCGATCATTATGCTGACGGCAAAGGGAGAGGATATGGATAAGATCCTCGGACTGGACTATGGGGCGGATGATTATATGACCAAGCCCTTTAATATTCTTGAGGTAAAGGCAAGGATCAAAGCGATTCTCCGTCGTCTGAATAAACCGGCAGGAAAAGAGGATACGAATACCATTATCGCTGGAGATATGAGACTCGACAGGGAAGGCAGACGTGTCTATATTCAGGACAAAGAGATCAATCTTACCGCCAAAGAATTTGATATGCTCGAACTTTTGGTTTCCAATCCCAACAAGGTTTACAGCAGGGAAAAACTTCTCAAACTGATCTGGGGCGAGGATTATCCGGGTGATGTCAGGACCGTGGATGTACATATCAGAAGATTACGTGAAAAAGTGGAGAAAAAACCAAGCGATCCGACGTATGTGCATACAAAATGGGGCGTGGGTTATTACTATAAGGCGTAAAAGGAACGGATTATGAATGTTTTTTTAGAACACATCATTGCGCGGTTAAAAAGACTCCGGTTGTACCGGAGTTTTCGTATCCGCATATTTGTATTGATGCTGGTAATCGGAATCGTACCGACCGTGGTTATGCAAAAAGGAATTTTACAGAATTATGAGGATCGTGCGGTTAGTGTAAGAACTTCCGAAGTATCCAACCAGCTCATGGTCATTGCCAATCATCTGCTTTTCTACAATTATTTACAGGATACTTCCTCTGAGATTATCAATGTGGAACTGGATCAGATTTCAAGTCTGTATGATGGACGCGTGCTCATCATCAACAGTAATTTCAATGTAGTAAAAGATACATATGGGCTGAGTGAGGGAAAGACCATCATATCAGAAGAAGTCATCAAATGTTTTAAGGGCAGTACGGTTGCCAATTATGACAAAATAAACGGCTTTATTGAGATCACAACCCCGATTACCGAAACCGTTATGGCGCCGGATGATGAAGGAGAAATAACTGTTGTTAATGGCGTTATGTTAACCAGTGTGTCCACGGATACCATCACCATGACCTTGGAGATCTTGGGGCGTAAGTCCTTGATTATTCAACTGGTTATGTGCATTGCGATCTTTGCACTGGCGATGTTGATTTCCCGCTTTTTAACCAATCCGTTCAACAAGGTAACGAGCGCGATCAATGATGTAAAAGAAGGATACACCAATGAAGCTTTGCAGGTTCCGGATTACGAAGAAACGGAGCATATGGTGGATGCCTTTAACCAGGTGCTCAGACGAATGCGTATTCTGGATGAGTCGAGGGAAGAATTTGTATCAAATGTCTCCCATGAATTAAAAACACCCCTTACCTCCATGAAAGTGCTTTCGGATTCCTTACTTATGCAGGAGGAAGTGCCGAATGAACTGTACCGCGAATTTATGCAGGATATTGCCGATGAGATAGATCGTGAAAATCAGATTATCAATGACCTTTTGACTCTTGTTAAATTGGATAAGACCAACAAAGAATTACAGATTGAAAACGTTTCGATCAATGAGATGATCGAATTGATTTTAAAACGTCTGCGTCCGATCGCACAGAAAAATGACGTGGAGATTATCTTTGAGAGCAACCGCCCTGTTATGGCACAGGTGGATGAGGTAAAGATCACGCTGGCATTAACCAATCTTGTGGAAAATGCGGTCAAATACAATAAGGAGCATGGTTTTGTCAAGGTAATACTGGATGCGGATCATCAGTATTTTACCGTGGAAGTGGAGGACTCCGGTATCGGGATTCCGGAAAGTTCCTATGACCAGATTTTTGAACGTTTTTACAGAGAAGACAAATCCCATTCCCGGGAGATTGGCGGCACGGGCCTTGGACTTTCCATTACCAAAAACGTGATCTTAATGCATCGTGGTACGATTGCCGTAGAAAGCGAACTGGGAAAGGGTACCCAATTTACAGTGAAGATTCCTTTATCCTATATTCCATAACCGGGTGAGAAAGGAGAATATATGAGATATAAAAAGGCGTGGAGCCTGGTTTTTCTTCTTATACTGCTATGTGTGGCGGGATGTGCTAAGAAGGATACCAACGCAGAAAAAGATCGTTACAGCATCTATTATCTGAATCGTGATGAGACAAAAATTACGGAATTTGCCTATTATACGGAAACGAAGGAGCCGATGATGATATTGGGAGAACTGTTGCAGGTGCTTGCCCAGTCACCGCAGAAAGTGGGCTACCATGAGACAATCAGCAATTTCCTTGTGACGGCATTTTCCATTAACGGTGATGTGATACAGATCAGCGTGAATGAGGACTATCAGAATCTGAGTCCGACCACGGAAGTTCTGACGCGTGCTGCGATTGTGCGTACCCTGACACAGATCGAGGGCATTTCCGCAGTCAGCATGAAGATGGAAGACGAGGAACTAACGGATTATACGGGAGCTCTGATCGGCGCCATGAAAGCGGATCAGTTTGTGGATAATGCAGGAAATGAGATCAATACCTATGAAAATGTGGAATTGACTTTATATTTTGCGTCAGAGAACGGCAAACATCTGCGCAAAGCCGTACGTTCCGTTGAATACAATTCGAATATTGCACTGGAGAGGGTTGTGATCGAAAACCTGATCAGTGGTCCGATAGGGGAAGAACTGTATCCCACGATCAATCCGGACACCAAACTAATCAACGTCACCGTAAAGGATAAGATATGTTATGTAAACCTGAGTAGTGAGTTTTTAAATCAGCAGTATTCCATCCTTCCGGAAATTACCATTTATTCACTGGTCAATTCCCTGATTGAGTTAAATGGCGTTAATAAAGTACAGATTTCTGTGGATGGGGATAATAATGCTGTCTTTCGGGATACGATCAGTTTAAGTTCACCGTTTGAGCGTAATCTGGATATCCTAAAAGTGGACTATGGGGAGGATGCAGAATGATAAAAAGACCACTGGCAGTAAGCGCCCTGGTCTTTATATTCATTCTTTGTATTTTCCTGATAGGGGATGATTCTCTATTGAGACGCAATCCTGTAAAAAACAATGCGGATGGTGAAAAACAGATCGCCGGCTTTTTACAGGGGGATGTCATACAGGTGTATGGCGTTATTTCTGATTATGAGTATAATGACCGGTATGGGCAGACAACCACGGAAGTGACAATAACGGATGTACATATCTTAGTACCGGATCTTACAAATGATAAATCTTACAATCTTTCAGATACGGATTCCCAAACAGATGATAAGAGCAATTTACGAAAAAAAGAAGAGTGGAAAAAAGCCGGCAGATGGGGGCAGAAAATTATCCTGTATATTAATAAGGAAGAAACTCTGTCAATCGGAGAGTCCGTCATGGCTTCCGGAAGCCTGTCTTTCTTTGAAAAAGCAACCAATCCGGGACAATTTGATGCGGAAAAATATTATAAAAACAGGGATGTTTTGTTTGCACTCAAAAAAACGGAGATTTTAAAGAAATCGGGTATAAATTTTTCCCTTAGACAGGAGTTAAAAGAATTTGCAAACGGCCGGGAGGAGCGGCTTGAGCATTTCTTACCGGAAGCCTATGCGTCCATCCTGAAGGCAATGCTCTTTGGGGACAAAAAAGAACTGGATGAAGAAACCAAGAAACTGTATCAGGATAACGGAATCGCGCATATACTGGCGATATCGGGGCTTCACATTTCCATGCTTGGTATGGCGGTTTACCGGCTTTTGCGACGCCTTCCGTTACCGCACATTGTTCCATTGATCGGAAGCGAACTCTTCCTGTTATTATATGGCTGCATGGTCGGCTTCTCGGCATCGGCATTCCGGGCAATCGGCATGTTTACGTTTCTGTTAGTCAGTAAGATTGTGAAACGATCCTACGATATGCTGACGGCAGTCGCCTTTACCGCCATGCTTCAGCTGTTGTATCATCCGGGGTATCTGTTTGATTGCGGATTTCAGTTATCCTATATGGCAATTATGGGAATGGCA
>CAYLSH010000077.1:0-9439 GCA_964386235.1 uncultured Lachnospiraceae bacterium
GGAGAAGTGATGTCAAATTTTCTGTGAGCAAGTAGAATTGCAAGCCAGTTCAGAATGTTGAACTCGCCTTTGGTCAAGTGCATGGTATTCAGCCCATCAAAGTGCATGATGTACTTGTTGGAATAACCATCATTTTTAACAGGGCAAGCCCATTCTTTTGCCAGCTCAATGCTCTCCGTGCAGTAAAATCCCTGCCCGTAGTCATTATATGTCTTGCCGATGCCGAACTTCGGCACCTCCACGATCTGCTGAGAACCGTGATAAATAATCAAATCCTGTTTCATGGTACACCTCCAAAGTAATACCAAGGTATTAGTATGACTAAATAATAATACCACAGTATTAGTTTGTCAACGGATTATGAATATTTGCTTTGTTCAAAAGCATTTGAAAAATGTTATAAGGGTACTTTGGAGGAGACCGACTTTGATTTCAGTAAAAAATGACAGAACGAAAACGAAGTATATAGGTAGTGGTGTCATTTTGTGTTTTAGTATGTTTGGCATATAGAATTTGATTTTTTTGCAAATCTATATGCTTTTTGCGGTATATGCCGGTGCTGAATAAGGAAATAATTTCACATGGGCCTCTTATAGATGAAGAGGAAACAAGTTTGTAGATAATAGAATTACATTGACAAATTGCAAAGAATAATACATAATTAACTTTAAAGTAAATTACTCGTGAGTTAAAAAGGGGCGATTTTATGCAGGAAGTATTTATAGGTAGAGAAAAAGAACTTGCAGACTTAGAGGAATTATATTCACAGGACAGATTTCAATTATTCGTACTGTATGGTCGCAGGCGTGTAGGAAAGACAACGCTGCTGAACGAATTTTGCAAGAATAAGGATGCGATTTTCTATTCGGCAGAGCAGAGTAATGATAAGTTGAATCTGGAAAAATTCTCATCGCTGGTATTTCAGTTTTATGGTGAAAATAGCTTAGAGCCGTTTTCTTCATGGACGAATGCATTGTCCTATATTGATAAAAGACAGGAAGACAAAAAGCTTGTATTGGTCATTGATGAGTTTCCTTATCTTGTGAAGAAAAATAGAGCACTGCTTTCAGAACTACAGCATCTGATTGACCATAAATTGACAAGCGGAAAGCTGTTTTTGATTCTAAGCGGAAGCTATATGGGATTTATGGAGAAGGAAGTGCTTGGCTCAAAAAGTCCTCTTTTTGGAAGAAGAACTGCACAGCTTCAGATGAAGGCTTTTGGATATCAGACAAGCTCCAAGTTTATGACTGGATTTTCAGATGAAGAAAAATTGATGTTGTATGGCGCATATGGTGGAACACCATTATATTTGCAACAGATAAATAAAAAGGAAAGCTTTGAGGAAAATGTCAAGAGAGCTTATCTGAAAGTAACCTCGTATCTTTATGAGGAGGCATTGCTGTTATTACGACAGGAAGTGCAGGAGCCGGGCATATACAGTGCGATAATTGAAGCGATTGCGAGTGGATATACTAAGGCAAATGAGATTTCCACAAAAATCGGTGAGGACTCTGCGAAATGCCTGAAATATATCAAAACCTTGTGTGAACTTGGAATATTGCATAAAGAGACACCATTCGGAGAAAAGGAATCTTCCCGCAAAACGATTTATGGTATTTCAGATTTTATGTTCCGCTTTTGGTATAGGTATGTGTTTGCTAACAGAACATTGATTGAAACCGGAGCACAGCAGGCAGTATGGGAGAAAAGAATTAAGCCGGATTACTATAGTTATATGGGCCTGGTTTTTGGGAAAGTCTGCATGGATTATCTGAATGCGAAGAATGCAAGCGGAGAATTGCCGATATTATATACTTCTATCGGAAGATGGTGGGGAACCAATGCTGCAACACATGGCCAGGAGGAGATTGATTTAATTGCAAATGACGGAAAAGATTATCTTTTCGGAGAGTGTAAATGGCGCAATGAGAAGCTGGATATTTCTGTATTAAAGGATTTGAAAGCAAAAGCGGATGTATTCAGTACGAACAGAAAGAACTCTTACTATGTGCTTTTTTCAAAATCAGGATTTTCAGAGGCTGTTATAAAGGAAGCGAAGTCTGACGACAGCATTCTGTTAGTGGATTTGGCAGAGTTGATGAAGTTTTAGGCATAAGGGTCTTCTTGATATCCTCTATGATTAACAGTATAGGATGCTTATCTGCTGGCGATAAAATTCGATGCGGCACCTGATTACTCGATACAGAGTATAAGATTTTGGCAGGATTTGGATATGCCGGCGTTATTGCTAGACGTGCTGGGGAAAACGGCTATTTCGGCAATTGAGAATCAATTATCTTGACTATATGGAAATTCTATTATATAATCGTTAACCGACAGGCTGTCGGTATAGATGAAAGAAGGTGACGTAGTGGGGAATAGCAAAGAAGCGGAAGAAAGAAAAAAAGAGATACTTGACATAGCGGAAGAATTATTTATTACAAAAGGATATGATAGTACAAGCACTACGGATATATTGGAAAGAGTTGGAATTGCAAGGGGGACATTGTATTATCATTTCAAGTCAAAGGAAGAAATATTGGATGCTTTGATTGACAGAATTATACAGGGTATGGTTAGCAATATCCGTTTGTCACTTTCGGACAAGTCAACGGTATTACAAAAATTGATTTCTTTTGTGGGGGCAATGAAAGTGGATTCTGCTATTGGAAAGGAAATTACGGATTATGCCCATAAACCGCAAAATGCTCTTATGCATCAAAAAATTCAGAACTCTCTTTTGACAGTGCTGACTCCGATTGCGTCCGAAGTCATTGAGGAAGGGATTAAAGAAGGTATTTTTTCTACAAACTATCCGGAGGAAGCCTCAGAGATGCTTTTGATATATAGTAGTGTTGTTTTTGATGATATGAATGAAATGACACAAACTGAATGGGAAAGAAAAGCAGCCGGTTTTGTGTTTAATATGGAAAGATTATTAGGTATAAAGCAAGGAAGTCTTTCAGAAATTATTAACTTTATTAATTAAGGATTTTGGAACCACAATAAGGTTCCAAAAAAATTGCAAAAATAACGACAGGCAGTCGGTCTATACAAAAGGAGATTTATCATGGATAATTGTAATTCAGGTTTTAAGAAGTTTTTATTTCTATGGTTTGGTGAACTTATTTCATCTATAGGAGGTGGTTTGACAAGTTTTGGTCTGGCTGTATACGTATTTAATCAGACGGGAAGTGCGGCAAGTATGGCATTGGTATCTCTTCTTGCATTTCTTCCGACATTGATACTTTCTGTTCCGGCGGGTGTGTTAGCAGACCGTTATGACAGAAGACTGCTGATGATGGTGGGAGATGGTTTTTCGGGAATTGGAGTTCTTTATATTTTACTTTGTATGTTTAGTGGTCATGCTTCTTTGATCCATATATGTATCGGAGTATCAATCAGCTCAATCTTTTCTGCACTGTTAGAACCTTCCTATAGGGCAACAGTAACAGATATATTAACAAAGGAAGAATATTCCAAAGCAAGCGGCATGGTCAGTTTGGCAGGTAGCGCAAGGTATCTTATTTCTCCCATGCTGGCGGGAATACTGTTAGCGGTAAGTGATATTAAGTTACTACTGGTTATGGATATTTTTACTTTTATTATAACAGTTATTGTGACAGGCATTGTAAAACGAGGAATTGTTACCCAAAGAACGATTAAAGAAGAGACCTTTCTGAGCAGTTTTAAGGAAGGGTGGAAAGCGATTACAGCAAAACGTGGAATTATGGTTTTAATTATTGCTGCCGGTATTATGACTTGTTTTATGGGAGTATTTCAAATTTTGGCAGAACCTATGGTACTTGATTTTACGGATAGTACGACACTGGGAATTATGGAAACGATTTGTGCCGGCGGTATGTTGGTTTCAAGTTTGATTCTGGGTGTTAAGGGGTTAAAAAAAGGATATATTAATACGTTGAGTGTTTCGCTTGCTTTTGCCGGAATTGCAATGGCTATGTTTGGGGCGAAGCAAAATATATATATGATGTGTGTGACGGGATTTCTGTTTTTTGCCATGCTGCCATTGGCTAATAATTGTTTGGATTATTTGACCAGAATAAATATTCCGGATGAAAAACAGGGGCGCGCCTGGGGATTGATAGGATTTTTGTCACAATTAGGGTATGTAGTAGCGTATGGATTATCCGGAATATTGGCAGACGGTATTTCTGCAAGTGTGAATATAAGTGTAGGAAGAGGTTCTGCGTATGTTGTCATAATCTCCGGAGTTCTGCTTTGTTTAACAGCAATTACTTTATTATTCTTAAGTTCCGTAAGGGAATTGGAAAGGAAAGATTAGATGAAACTACATATTAAGCTATTGATAAATGATTTCCGAAAAAGAGCCTGGAAAAATAGCATTTTATTTGTTTTTATGTGTTTATCCGTGACAATTGCTGCTTCTGTGGTGTTACTGTTATTGCAGCTTTTTTCGTCCATAACATCAATGTACGAGACAGCAAAACCGCCGCACTTTTTGCAAATGCATATGGGAACCATAGAACAGCCCGATATTGATGAATTTAATAAGAGTTTTGAAGGGGTTACATATTGGCAATCCGTTCCTATGATTACTCTGTACGGGGACAATATCATCGTTACGGGAGAAGATAAATCCTATACACTTTCGGATTGCCGTCTGGATATTAGTTTTGTTAAGCAAAATGACGAGTATGACGTTTTACTTGATGAAAAAAGAAGACCATTAGAATTGTTGGACGGAGAAATCGGAGTCCCGATCATTGTTCTTGACCAATATGATATTTCGATTGGAGATAAGATAACTCTTAGTGCGACCGGCATTGAAAAACAGTTTACGGTTGTGACGTATATATACGATGGCATGATGAATTCAACAACTTGTTCATCAACAAGATTTCTTATAAGCGATACGGATTTTGATTCTCTGTTTGGAAATATAGGGGAAACGGAATATCTTATTGAAACATATTTTACAGATAGATCGCTTGCATCAGCTTATCAGACCGCATATGAACAAAATGACAAAGAGTTGCCCAAAAACGGTCAGGCTATTACTTATACCGTTATCTTTTTATTAAGTGCACTGACGGATATTTTAACGGCTATGGTATTTGTTCTTGCAGGAACGATGTTGCTTATTGTAGTTGTTTTGTGTTTACGATATGTAGTACTGGCTGAAATGGAAGATGATGTAGTAGAGATTGGTACAATGAAGTCCATTGGTATTCCGGATAAAGGGATAGAAAACCTTTATTTGGCAAAGATTAGAATACTGATGTCGGCAGCCTGCATTTTCGGATTTTTGCTGGCATTGTTATTACTTCCATGTTTTACAAGTCACATAAGCAGATTTTTCGGAGAACAACCTCTTGAAATTCAAAACCTGTTACCGGCAATTTTCTCTGCTGCGGTAATATATTGCATTATTTTATTGTTTGCCAGGAAGATATTAAAACAAATCAGAACAAAAACAATTGTCGACTTGCTTGTTTTGGATGATGGTTTTAATAAAAAAGTCAAAGTAAAGAGTGGATTGTATAAATCAAGAAAATTATCTGCAAATGCTCTGATTGGTATGCAGGAGGTTCGAAGTGGATATGGTATTGTGCTTGTTTTAATGCTGATAATCACATTTTTGGTGATGGTGCCGATACGTTCCCTGCAAACCATGCAAGCTGAAGATTTTGTCACCTATATGGGAAGCCCGATTTGCGATTTGCTTGTAGAAGTTATGCAGGGCGAGGAGTTGGAAAAGAGAAACGAAGAACTTTCCGATGTACTTAGTGAAGCAATAGAAAATGGGCATATCCGGAATGCTTCCGTATTACGACGTGTACGTCTGCAAGCACTTAACAATGCAGACGAATTGGTTGGAGTACACGTTGATACAGGTTCATCAGCAGGGAGCGGAATTGTTTATATCAGTGGTACAAATCCCTCTGCGGAAAACCACATTGCATTATCCTACCTTCTTGCAGATGAGTTAGGGAAAAAAGCAGGGGATAAAGTAAATATTATAAGTGACAATCAAACCTACTGTATGGAAGTGTGCGGTGTTTATCAGGATGTTACAAGTGGAGGAAAAACCGCAAAAGCGCTGTATGATTTTGAGGGTGAATTATCAGAAAAGTATACTTATCAGTTAGAACTGTCAAATGATATATCGGCGGAAGCGTTTTCCAATAGCCTGAAGTCAGAATTGGGTAGCGGATACAGTATAAAGAGTATGGATAGTTTCCTTACACAAACGCTGGGAGGGGTAACGGTTCGTTTCAGTCAGGCTGTTTACCTGATTATGATAATAGGCATCATTATAACTATTTTCATAGTGCTCTTGTATATGGAATTACGACTGGCAAGAACGATGCATGCTCTGGCAGAAAAAATTGCTATGGGGATTCCGATAAAGGCAATTTGCATTCAGGAACTGTATCCAATGCTTTTGCTTGGAGGCACAGGCGTAATTCTGGGTGCTCTTTTGACAGAAGTTTTGGGAGAAAAAGTTGTCAGCGCATTGTTCTCTCTGCTTGGATTAGGAATAACAAGTATTTCTTTTTCAGATATAACATTTAGTTGCATTTTGGTTCCGGTCAGCCTGGTGATTATTCTTGTTGTAATCAACCTGGGTGTTTGTCTGAAAGTGAAAAAGATTGATATAGCCGGATACTTTAACCGGTAAGGAGGAAAGGTATGAGCATGTTAGAAACAAAGGGATTGTGTAAGAGTTATGGTTCAAATACTGTTCTTACGGATGTGGATTTTCGAATTGATAAAGGGGAATACATTGCTGTTATGGGGCAATCAGGCTGTGGTAAATCATCTTTATTGTACTGCATTAGTGGAATGGATAAGCCGTCAGCAGGAAAAATATATTTTGATGGCGCAGATATGGCAGATTTGACGGATAAGCAAATGCAGGAACTTAGATTAGAAAGGGTGGGGTTTGTTTTTCAAAAGACAAGTTTTCTGAAGAATTTATCTATTCTGGATAACATTGTTTATCCGGCGTTTCAATTAGGAAAAGTTAACCGCCCGGAAATAGTTAAGGAAGCCTTATCACTTATGGAAGAGATGGGGATTTCCTCCATTGCGGAAAATGATATACATAAAGTATCAGGAGGACAGCTCCAACGGGCAGCAATTTGCAGAGCGATGATAAATCACCCGGATATTTTATTTGGCGATGAACTGACAGGAGCTCTTAATTCGTCCGCAACAAAAGAGGTATTAAGCATTATAGATAATATCAACCAAAAAGGAACAACGGTTTTACTGGTTACACATGATGCAAATGTAGCCGTACATGCTGATAAAATAATCTATCTGGAAGATGGGAAAATAATGGATACGCTAAATCTTGGAAAGTATGACAGTAATAATTCTGCGGTTCGGGATGCAGAAATGAAAAACTGGCTTAAAAAAATGAAGTTCTAAATAGAGCTTTCACAGTCCTTGAAAAACTATCATTACAATGATGCAAGGAGATCCTGGGACTGAAAATTGCAACTAATTACAAAAATCCTCCTTAATCAAGCGAGATGGCTTGAGAAATACAAGAAAAAATGATATTATAGGACTGAAAATTGCAACTGGTTGCAAAAAACTTCCCTAAAGGAGCGCATGGGTATGGAAATTAAACGTGAGTATTATTTAGACAAACTAAAAAAAAGGCAGAATAATGGATTAATAAAGGTTATAACTGGTATTAGAAGATGTGGTAAATCCTATCTGTTAAATACGCTCTTTTATAATTATTTGATAGAGAGTGGTGTTGATAAGGAACATATTATCCGTTTTGCATTTGATTCCGCAGATGATCTTCATCTTATAGGGGAGAGTCTGCTTGGTGTTGAGAAAGGAAAAAGAGGTGTAAATCCAGAGTTGTTTATGGAGTATATTCGTTCTCAAACATCTGGGGAAGGGAAATACTATTTACTTTTAGATGAGGTACAGTTACTTGATTGTTTTGAATCTGTTTTGAATGGGTACTTACGTAAAGATAATATGGATGTGTATGTCACCGGAAGTAATGCAAAGTTTTTGTCAAAGGATATTATCACAGAGTTTGCAGGACGTGGTGATGAAATCCATATGTATCCATTAAGTTTCGCAGAATTTATGTCTGTATATGAGGGAGATAAGTACGAAGGGTTGTCAGAGTATATGCTTTACGGTGGAATACCGCTCGTGGTTCTACGAGACGGTACCAATGAAAAAGTCGCCGTTTTGCAGAATTTGTTTGATGAAATCTATATTACAGATATATTCAAGAGAAATAGAGTAAAGAACAAGGGGGAACTAGAAGATTTGTTGAATATTCTTTCTTCTGCAATAGGTTCCCTTACTAATCCGGAAAAATTAAAAAATACATTCAAGACGGTCAAAAATTCAAGTATTACAGCAAAAACCATTAAGAAATACCTGGATTACTTTGAAGATTCTTTTTTGATAGAGTCCGCACAGAGATATGATATTAAGGGCAAGGCTTATATAGAAACACCAAAGAAATATTATTTTTCAGATTTAGGACTTCGCAATGCTCGAATAAATTTCCGACAGTTTGAACAGACACATTCTATGGAAAATGTGATATATAATGAACTTCGTATGCGAGGGTATTGTGTAGATGTAGGTGTTGTGCCAATTGCGGAGAAGGATAAAGATGGAAAAGTGATTCGGAAAGCTTTGGAAGTGGATTTTGTTTGTAATCTGGGCTCCGCACGGTATTATATTCAGTCGGCCTACTCGCTCCCTGATGAAGCAAAGAGAAATCAAGAGATACGACCATTTAAGAAAATAGATGATTCTTTCAGGAAAATTGTGGTGACAAAAGATATAGTTCCAACACACTATGATGAGAACGGAATTCTGACAGTGAACATTTATGAGTTCCTGCTTAATCCGGGAAGTATTAATGGATAACGGGATATACAGGTGTTGAATAAGGAAATAATACTACATTACGGGTGCGAAATTGATGAAATTGCGTTGGAGGCGGACTTTATAGTCCGCTTTTTCGGACTTCAATTTTGCTAGACTTGTATTAACAAAAGAAGCAAAGCGTAAATTGAAAAACTTAACGCAACAAAATTATTGTGATTTGGAGAAAATTATTGCAATAATGATTGCAGACGAGGAGGATTAGCATGAATAAAAAAATGTCAGATGGTGAAGCGGCGATGTGGGCGATATTTTTTATACTTGTGATGTTTTTGATTGTTGCTTTAGTTACAGAAACTACGGAGCCCAAATGTATTAAGAGAGGATGCGATAATAAGCAGGCTGAGGACAGCAGTTACTGTTACTTGCACAAACCATATTCGGGAAGCGACTCCTACAAGTCGAAATCTTCAAGTAACAGTGGCGGAAACAGTTCCCCCAAAAGTTCCACGACAGGCAGCCAATCCACAACTGGCAGTAAGTCATCAACGACCGGTAAGTCATCAAC
>CAYLSH010000078.1:0-9347 GCA_964386235.1 uncultured Lachnospiraceae bacterium
TCCTCACGGAGTGTTTTTTGTGCAATAGGTAATTTCAAAGAAATTTCCCATTGCACAAAAAAACTGCCGCTTCACGAAATGCATTCGTTGAAGCGGCAGCCGCTTAAAATCATTTACTCATTCTGTTATAGGATTCGGTATCGGATCCTACAGGTGACGGGCTCTGCCACAGCATCACCATTTGTTTCTGTACAGAAGGCACCTTTCATGTAGACCATGACAGTACAGGTGTAATAGCCCGGTGCCAACTCGTAGCATCCCACGCCATCGTAGCAGATGGAAGTCAGGGTTCCGTTGCCGCCATCGCCCTTGCTTCCGGTGCTGCCGCGTTCTCCTGTGATAAGAGAAATGCCGTCCTTTAACGGATACTGCGGATTCACATGTACGGATTGGATCACACCGTTATCCGTGCGCAGGTTTAGTGACTGCGTATTGTTTTCTTCGCTTACATATCGAAACAGGGATGGTACCTGATCCACCGTAAAGTGTACCGAAGACTGGGTTAGCCGGATGAAAAGATCCTTCGTACAGAGCGTTCTGTCTGCCTGTGTCTCTCCTTCATAGCCTGTTTCCTTGGTAAACTGCAAACGGAAAGCATATTTTTTTCCCTTGATAAAGGTGTAGTCTTCCTTAGCATGGATCGTGACTTTTTGTGTGTCCTCATCATAAGTTACCGTAAAAGCATCGCTTCCATCGAAGATGCTGCCGGATGTCTGCTCCGGGGACAGCATCTTCACATCGGTAAGTTTACTGTTGAAACTTACCTTCGTTACGCTTCCCACAACTGCCGTCGCAGCTCTGTCAAGTACATCAATATTTCCGTTTAAGGTAACCGAAACGGAAGCCTCTTTTTCGTAGAGTTTGACGGTTACCGTGATCTTCTGGTCGGATGTCACTCCATTTGCAAACTGTGGCACACAGGTAAACATATAGGTGGAGCCTGTCGGCGTTCCGGTAATGGATGCCACAAGTTTTCCGTTTTTGTAAGCAAGCGTTACCGCTTCATCCTTGTTTGCAAACAGGGATTCCTCATAAGGGGTGATCACAAAACCAGTCAGACTTACATTTACCTGACTGATGGAGGCAATGCCAAGGGATGCCGTTTCCTTTGGATACTTCCGGTTTAGTTTGATCACATTGTCCGTTAGTGCCACCTTCGGGGAGGTGCTTTCTTTTTGGACGATGCATTCTGCCGTAACCGGAATGGTTACATATTCATCCGTGGTTAAAAGCAGCGGGATTTTGTAAGTTCCTGCCTTTATGTCATCCGTCTTCCAGTTCAGTGTAACCTTATCATTCGTTTGTGAAACACTCGTGATGACGCTTGCTGCTTTCTCATAAGCAGGAGAATCCGTATCCAGTTCCACTGCTGTAAGATTGGTGATAGCAACACGCTTATTTCCCTGTTTTTCCACAAAAGAAATCACACTTGTTTTCTCCTGTTTCAATACGCCTGCATGCAGATAAACCTTTCCTTCTTTTACCAAAAGGCTTGGCATCTGACTTTCAATGCGGATGGTAAACGGGATACTCTGTTTTGCAAAGCCCGTAACCCAAACCTCCAGATAGCCCCGGACGGATGTCTGATCCTTATACGCTTCTATTGTATTTAATGGTTTTTCCAGTTTGAGGCTGATAACACCGTCTTTTTCTTCTACGGACATAGAAGGCATCGGCTTGCCATCTTCCCCTTTTAAAGAGAGAACCGTATAGGACTCTTCCTTTGTCCGGATACTGAGCGGATATTCCGTTTTGGATGCATAACGGTTGATCCGAAGCGGGGAAATGCTGATGGATGGAGCCTCATCTTTTACCTTGATCTTTATGGCATTGGTGAAACTGTCTTCCATCGTGATGTCACCCACCACGATCTCTCCTTTTGTAAGCAGCGGAATGCGGTAAGTTTTGTTGCGCAGTGCCGCTTTTCCTTCCTCCTTGATGGCGATACGATAGGAGCCGTCCGTCTCTTTGGTAAGGGTAAAATACTGCGCATATTCATTGTTTTCATCGAGTACGGCTTCCTGAATACTTCCGCCGGTTCCCGTCATGTAAATATAAAACGTTTCCCCTTCTACTGCCTGCTTATTCAGGGTAAAGGAAGAAGTTGAAAAACGGGGACTGTATTTTGTACTGAAACTATACTGGGACGAAATCGTCACATAAACACTAACCGGTGGCACAGCATTCATGTTTTCTGCTTCCGGAATGGAAACCGTTACTTTGACCACACCATCCTTGACTGCAGTAAGCAATCCGTTTTCATTGATGGTGGCAATCCCTTTCTTATCCCCTTCCCTGTCGGAAGTTTCTACTTTATAAATAAGATTGGCATCTGCTCCCACCGGAGTCACAGCCGTCTGAATCTGTAATGATCCGCCATCTTTACTGATTGACAGATCAGTATTGGTAATCGCAAGGGTTTTGGGTGCAATCTTTACCTGAATCGTACAAGTATCCGATACCTGATTGCACTTTGCCGTTATGACTGCCGTTCCCGGTGCAACCGCCGTTACATTACCGCTCTGGTCCACCGTAACAACATCCGGATCCGAAGAGGACCATTCCAGAAACTCCGCCGTAATCTCTGCCGGTTGGATTGTCACTCCCAGTTTATCCTGTTTCTTTTCCGGTACATTCACGTATAATGTTTTGCTGTCCTCGGTAAATGCAATGCTTTTTACCGTCCCCTCGCTAACATACCCCATCTGTGATACGTCACTATCTTCATTTCCATAGGAACATGCATAAGTCCGAATAAAAAGACGTTCCTCATTCATGGTAAAACAATTGCTATATTGCTCTTTTGTTTCCGATAATGTCGGATCACTTCCATCCAAGGTGTAATAGATCACGGAATCCGCCGTCGAACAATATAAATAAATCTTTTCTCCTTTGTCCAAAACACCGGACGGTTGTGAGGCTACTACCGTATTTGTTTTCCCAACCGTGACATTTGCTACCGTAGCATGGCTTGTAAACTCCATTCCTTCATAGGCATTGCTGATCTGGTTTTCATTGATCACTGCCACTGCCTTAACCACCGTATCGCCTTTTTGCTTAAAAGAAAGCGGAACCGTATACTGCACTGAACTCGCTGTCGGCTCGCTGCCATCCAGCGTATAATAGATTCTGGCATTATCTGTCGCGCAACTTAATGTAACCTTCTTTCCACCCAAGATACTTTCCGTAACGATCTTGGGCTTTGCCACCGGGATTTCCAGTGGTTTGGTACTGACTTTACTGGTTTTACTTCCTTGACTGTACGCAATGGCATTTATCTTTACCAAACCCGGTGTTGTAACCTGAAACGGTGCCGAATATAGTATCTTATTGGCAGCATTTCTATCGGGAGTACTGCCATCCAATGTATAGGCAATCGTTGCCCCCTCTTTTGCCTGCATGGATACCGTATACGTACCGTCCTCATTCTGACTTGCCAGAATAATGGGCGTGGAAAGTTCTTCAATCTGATACACGGAAGTAGCAGCATTGCTTTGATACCCATCCGCAATCCCAACTACCTTCAGCACATAGGTTCCGGCTTCCTTAAATTCCAATCCTGCAGTCGGGAATTCATCATTTTCTGCGGTAGGATCAGCCAGCGCATTCACATCTGCCGGCGGAAGATTCCCATTCTCATAGGGACTCTGATGAGAGTACGTATAATATATTTTGGCATTTGCCGGCTCGGTTACTGTATATTGGATTCGATACCCCTCATCCAGAACATTCTCCGTTTTCTTTAATGCAACCCTTTGCTGACCCGATATCGAAATCGTGACTTCATTATATTTTTCAGGGTTATACACAGAAGTGGCCCGTACCGTTACCGAACCGTTAGCAATTGCCGTAATCAGACCATCCCCGGTTACAGACGCATACGTTCTGTCACTTTCATCCGGAATACTGAAAATAACGCTTTGGCTGACGCCGGACGGATAAACGGATGCCGATAACTGCAAAGTGCCTCCCGGTGTCGTAATCGCATTCCCGCCACTGATACTGACCGATACATCCTCCTTTGTCAGGCTCGTATACATACCCATATAGGAAATGTTGCTTCCCTGTCCGGATGGTGTGTAGGGCGCAGAACCAAGTGCTACCACAGTTGCCGCTCCCGGTTTTAAGGTAGTACTTTCTCCCGTAACATACAAGGAAGCAATGTCATCCGCCCATTTTTCGCCATGGAAACCATAGGGTCCCGTTGCATTTTTTAAAAACAATGCCACACGGAAATTCAATAATAATTCCTTGGAGGTCATACCGAGGAGATCTGCAATGATCTCTAATAAATCTTCAGAGCTACTGTCAAATTCGTTCATTGCATCCTTATAAATCTCATTCCCATCCTTGTACTGGGTACGAATATACTGTCCGAAAAGATAAGAAAGCGAATAATTACTCAGCGTATCATACGCTCCCCACTGAAACAGGGATACTGCACCGGATGCCGCATAATTGTAATTATTATAATACCATACCCGATCTCCTCCTTCTTCCGCTCCATAGCATAAATGTTCTGCCGCCATGGAAAAGGCCTCGTTTAAATACGTTGGCGTATTGACCGAATACAATGCCGGATCGTTTTTCCGATTCACCGCAAAATTGATCATATGCTGGAATTCATGTACGATTGTTCCCTTACTTGCCGTAACATCACGCAGGATCTGATCTGCGGTGTCCCGGTTCATCCCCTGCCAGGAATCAATGTGGAGCATATCGCAATTGCTTCCCGTTGCATTGCTAAAAGGGAAACTAGTATCCGCCGCAAAGAAATACCCTGCCACATAGGAATTGGAATATCCGGTTCCGTCCCCGTCAATATCATAGCAGACAAGTGCCGTCTTTCCGTCTCTGTCTCCATACATGTTATCCAGATCCGTCACATCCCCAAACATATTGGTCATCTTGGAATACTGTGTATCAAATTCACTTGCCAGGGTGGACATATAATTTTTCATAAGACTACTGTCTTTTATATAAATCGGATCATCCGTCGGTACCCAGACGGTTGCATGCGTGCTTGTTGCTACGCAGATGCAATTAACCGGTGTGTAGGTGTCTCCCGAACTTCGATCCAGGTAAAATGTTCTGGTGTCCCCAACCGCATAAGATATTGCTTCGGTTTCTCCATTTACTGCATACGAAGCGACCGCTTCCCCCGCAGCCGAATTGGTATCCACCTCCAGTTCCGGCAATACCGTTGCCGGATCAATCAGTCCTCTTCCCCATTCATCATAACCGCTGAGTCCTTCTGTAGGAATTCCATAGATATCTGTGGATTTACTGCGATAAGACGTGATATCGGAAGAACCGTTAACCGGAAAAGCACCGCTTTTTTCCGCTCCACCATTTATATTGGTACTGGTATTGGCAATCAGAAGATAATTGCCCTCAAACGGAGCCGTCTGATCCACAAGGAAGGACTGTGTTGCAGAACGCAGTAAGCCTGCCTCGATATCACTTTCCGTTTCACTCTCCGTCTCGGTTTCGATGACCGTTCCGGTTTCGGTTTCTGTCTCTGCTTCCGTGTCCGTTCCGGTTTCGGTTTCTGTCTCTGCTTCCGTATCCTCTCCGGTCCCGGTCTCGTTCTCCATTACCGCTTCCACCGTGTTTCCGGATACCGATCCATCTCCGGCATGCCCTTCTTTAGCAAACGCTCCAAGCGAAAGATCACCAAACAGCAGCAAAGCTGCCAAAAATCCTGCCAGAATCCTATTCCTCATCGTAGTACCCTCCTTGCTATTTTACCTCGTATATCTTAATCCACTCTATATCCAGCACCGTGTCTTTTGCATAATCCAATGCATAAAAGAACAATCTGCAAACGGACGAACTGTCTGCTTTATATTCCACGGCACCGGTTGCATACTGATCCGATTCCGGTGCTATGGGATACCATCCGGTCTGATCGGTTCTAAATCCCCATTGTCCGGTTCCTTTTATGGAGTATTCAAAACGATAGAAGGTATTTGCCTTTAAGACATTCATTTTACCTTCCGTCAGTTCCTTCAGATCCAGATAGAAGCCTGCTTCTTTTGTACCATCCTCCGTACGCTTTAATGTGATTTTCTTTCCGCTTACACTGCTTTCATCCTCTTCTACGGAAGCGGACATCGGATTGTCCTCATCCACCTGATATTTTCCAAAGGAATAGGAATCCTCCGTCACGGTAAAATCCGCCACAATGCTGTCTTCCTTTTCACTTCCGCTGTTGACCACGGTACCATCTATCATGGAAATTCCAATTCTTGCGTCCAGTTCTCCGTTAACTTTACAACCGGATAAAACCACATTCGTACCTGCATAATTGATAAAATCTCCGTTCAGAACACAGTCTTTTACCAAAATATCATCAGCAGCCGTGACAATCCCCATTGCTGCCCCCCCGTTTCCCTGAAAAGAGGAATTCAGAATCTGAATGTGTTTACAGGGTTTTGAAGAATCATTGGTTTCAATGTCAATGCCATATTCCGGTGCCGTACCGTTTGCATATTCAAAGCGACACTTATCCACGGTCACATTGCTCCCGTAAACAATGGAAAGATTATTGCGCCTGTTGTTAAAAAGATGGCAGTTTAGGATCTTGATATCCGTACATCCGGCATCCGCATCCTTTGGTCTGTCAGATCCGATATAGATGCCGTCTCCAAAACACTGGGAAATGGAAACGCCATCCACTGTAATATTGTGGCTGTCGTATATGCCGATTCCCATGCCCCATTCCCCTTTTGAGCCACTATGTTGATATCGTTCCCCTTTTATGATGCCACCGGTGATGGTCACATTATTTACATTTTTTACCTCAAACACATCCGAATGCGTGTTGGAATTGCCGATCGCTTCTAAAACCGCTCCGTCGGACATGATAATGTTGATATCACTTTTTTCTACCTGAATCCGCACTGTCGCATTGATCCGATAGGTTCCGACCGGTACATAAAGCGTATTGCATTCTTCATCCAAAGAACGGATTGCCCGGATAAAAGACATGGTATCATCCTTATCCTTAGTCTCCACAAAATCCTGGGGAATCCTATAATCCCCTTTGGGAAGCAATTCCGTCCTGCCCTCCACAAACACCTCACATTGCTGCCTGCAATTTCCGTCCTGGGAAACTGCCGTGATCACAGCACTGCCCGGTTTCACACCCGTGACCAGTCCATTCTTATCCACCTTTGCGATACGGTAGTCAGAAGTTTTCCATAGAATCGTCTTATTATCCGCATTTTCAGGTAGTACGGATGCAGTTAACTCTCCGGTAGTATTCACTCCTACGATCAGAAATTTTTTGTTCAGCGTGATTGACTCCGCAAGCACCGGGCGGTACTTCTTTTTGCGAATCTGAAAGGCAACTTTTTTGTATCCGCCATACTCACCGGTTCCTCTCAGCAATACCTCTGCTTTTCCGACATTTATATGATTCCGGTAACTTATAATCTCATAAGCAGGCTCGGTCATTTCCTGCCCCTGACAGTATTCGAGCATTCCGGCATACACGTGGATATCCTCTTCGGACAACATAATCTCCTGCCCCGTAAATTCCCGATCGTCGATCCGAATGATAAGATCCTCCAGATAACGGGAACAGATACGGTAATCCGCCGTGATACATGTCCCTTCATAGGCACCGATTCCATATGCCGTTACCGTAACGGTCGTTCCCACGGAAGGAAAACTTTCTTCTCCTTCGTATGTGTATTCCACATTCCGGTCATAGTCCACACCTGCAATCAGTTTTACTCCTTTTTCATCCCGGATTACAATCGGTGATTTCCATTGATCTTCCTTTTCACTATAGAGTCTGTCAGACACTTCCATACTGCCTTTTGCAAGATCCCACACAGTTCCTTCTTCCCGAACATCCTGATCCGTATCGGAAAGATTCGGTTCTTCCGTACCGGGTGCATTTTCCGGATCCGCATTGTTTTCGTTTTCTTCATCCGGTGTGGGATCTTCTCCCAAAAGTTCCTGATTCGGTGCCTTTGCAATCTGTACCTTAATCTCCACAGAACCGGTGTAATTGCCCTGGCCATAAACCGTATAGGTATACTCTTTTCCCTCTTCGTAGGAATCCCCGTTTAAAGGATTTTCCGGAAAAGAACCGTAATCGCAAATATAATCCTTTCCGTACGCCAGCGCCTTTCCCTGAAAAGTAAGATCGGGTAAAGGAAGCATGATCTTTTCTTTATAAGGAATCGTCTGTTTATCCGTATACGAACAGGAAAGGGAAATATCGCAGGGTTTAATCGTATAATACAGGGTCTGACTGCCACTGTAATTACCCTGTAAAATAATTCTGACCCTCGGTGCATCGGGATCATTATATTCGCCGGCCTCAACATTGTTTTTGTACTGCAAAGTATAATCAACACCCTCCTGTAAAAGGATCTCATCATAATATACCTGCATGTCCTGCGTGATGGCTTCCCCCGTATAAGTAAAAGCATCGCTTTCTTTTACAAATCCGTCCACACTCATCGTTTCTTTGCCGGCAGCCCTTGCCTGTAAAATAGTACCGGGAAAAGGAATGCCGCTTATCAAAACCAGCGTTGCCAGCACAATGCCGAGTATTTTTTGGTATCTGTTTATGGTAAATGTACTCTTTGTTTTCTTTTGTTTCACGTCACTGCAATCTTTCTCTTTTTTATATATGCTGTCACTCACTATAATGCTTTTATTTTACCGCAAATACCGCGACATTTCAACTTATTACCCCCCTCGCACAACATATTTTATAGAATATCCGGGAAAAGAAGATCTGCAAAAGGAATCCCCCGGAAGACACCTGTAAGACGTACCTCCGGGGGATGAAAGGGGCAATATTAAGTTATAATCCAATAATGATGTTACTTCTCCACCGGAGTGTAACGTTTGAAGATCTTGTCACTGCCGCATACATGCTTCGTACCATCCTGATCCACAATTATATAATCACCTTCTCCAATGAAGGTTCTGCCACGACGATGTTTGATATAAGGACATACCACCATACCATCCGGTCGCGTCACTTTAACCAGAAAATCCGTCACAATCCAGCCCTTGGTTACTACATCTGCGAAGGGTTCAAAACCGTCTTCCATATTTCTTCCAAGTTCGTACTTGTATACATCCGCTTCGATCGCGCTTCTCTTACACCTCATACTATGCACCTCCCATGTAATACCTTCTATTACATCAACTTGTGCTCATGCCTTTTTGTCACCTTAATTATAGCACTATTCCGGCTATATGGCTACAATTTTCTGAAAATTGGATCAAAAGTAACATATATCTTGCACGATCGTCAGTCTTTTTTACTACACTTTCTCAATCTCATACGGCGTATTCTGGTAAACATAGTAATT
>CAYLSH010000079.1:0-9334 GCA_964386235.1 uncultured Lachnospiraceae bacterium
ATGCAATAGGAAATTTTTTTGAAATTACCTATTGCACAAAAAACACTCCGTGAGGATGCGATGTAATAGGAGAACAAACATGGAAAAAGTCAGTGTGATCATACCGACCTTTAACCGGGCGGATACCATTTACCAATCGATCAAAAGTGTGTTGGATCAGACCTATCAGGATCTGGAAGTCTGGGTGATTGATGATGCTTCCACGGACGATACCGCAAGGGTGGTGGAAGAAATGGAAGACCCAAGGGTGCATTACTTTTTACAGGAACATAACGGCGGAGCGGCTAAAGCACGCAATACGGGAGTGAAACTGGCGGATACGGAGTGGATTGCCTTTCATGACAGTGATGATGTGTGGAGACCGGATAAACTGGAAAAACAGATGACGTATGCAAAAGAACATCCCGAGTATGATCTGATCTACGGCGCGTACCTCCTTCACCCGGTAAGCGGGGATGCCATCCGTGTTCCGGCGGAGATGCCAAAAGAACTTCTTTCCGGTGATCTGTACCGGACGCTGCTTGGGGGCAATGTGATCGGGGCACCGGTTATTTTGATGAAAAGAGATGTTTTTTGGGAAGTGGATGGATTCGATACCACATGGGAATGCCTCGAGGACTGGGATTTTGTGCTCCGGGTATCCAAATCCCATCTCATAGGTTATGTGGAGGATGTGCTTCTGGATGCGTATCAGTCACCGGGAAGTGTTTCTTCCAATGTCGGCGGATATTATAACTGCAGATGCAGGCTGATTGCCGGACACAGGCAGGAGATGGAAAAAATGGGAATATTCGACGTCATCGTCATGGATCTTTTTTCGAGGGCACAAAAGGCGGGCATATTGGAAATAGTGCAGAAAATGCTGATGCAGCATTTGGCCGGAGCGTTACCTGATAAGGTTTGAAAAATCTGAAAACTTTGTGAATTTATTGTACGAATGTTTAAAATAGTGTATGATATAACCAATTGAAAAGGGGTGATGACATGAACTGGATTTTATTTTGGGTTATCCTTTTGGTCGCCTTAGTGGTAATCGAAGTCGCTACTATGGGGCTGACTACGATCTGGTTTGCAGGAGGAGCGCTTGTAGCCACCATTTTAGCAGCGCTGCATCTTCCGTCCTACATACAGATTGCAGCGTTTATCGTAATCTCGGTTGTGTTGCTTATGTTTACAAGACCGCTTGCGATGCGTTATTTTAACAAGGATAGGATCAAGACCAATGCAGAAAGCATTGTAGGAAAAAAAGCAATTGTGACCGGTGCAATCGACAATATCAAAGCACAGGGTCAGGTGACGGTTTCCGGTATGGAATGGACCGCCAGAAGTGTTTCGGATGAAGTAACCATTCCGGAAGGCAGTATTGTTACAATCGTTGCGATCAGCGGTGTAAAATTAATTGTAGAAGAAAGAAAAGAGGAATCATAAAATGGGTGGAGCATTAGCAGTTATTATTATTTTGGCATTGATTATCTGGATCGTGGTTTCCTGCATCAAGATTGTGCCGCAGGCACATGCTTACGTTATCGAGAGACTGGGTGCCTATCAGAGTACATGGTCTGTAGGACTTCATTTTAAAGTGCCGTTTGTGGATAAGGTAGCCAGAAAAGTGATCTTAAAAGAACAGGTAGTGGATTTTGCACCACAGCCGGTAATTACCAAGGATAATGTTACCATGAGAATAGATACCGTTGTCTTTTATCAGATCACGGATCCTAAGTTGTATGCATACGGTGTGGAGAATCCGATCATGGCGATCGAGAATTTAACAGCGACCACACTTCGTAATATCATCGGCGATCTGGAATTAGACCAGACACTGACTTCACGTGAGACCATCAATACCAAGATGCGTGCCTCATTAGATGTGGCAACGGATCCATGGGGTATCAAAGTAAACCGTGTAGAATTAAAGAACATCATTCCACCGGCAGAGATTCAGAATGCCATGGAAAAACAGATGAAGGCAGAACGTGAACGTCGTGAGGCCGTTACCCGTGCAGAAGGTGAAAAGACAGCCAGCATAACAGTGGCACAGGGTAAAAAAGAAGCAGCTATTCTGGAAGCAGAGGCAGAAAAACAGTCTGCAATCTTACATGCAGAGGCAGAAAAAGAAAAGAGAATCCGTGAAGCAGAAGGTCGTGCGGAAGCAATTCGTGTGACAAAGAATGCAGAAGCAGAAGGTATCCGCATGGTAAAAGAAGCAGAGGCAGCAGGTATCCGTATGGTAAAAGATGCCGGTGCGGATGAAGCCGTAATTCGTTTAGAGAGTCTTGAAGCATTCAAGGCAGCAGCAAACGGTGCTGCTAACAAGATCATCATCCCTTCTGAGATTCAGGGTATGGCAGGTCTTGCAGCAAGCGCAAAAGAGATCTTGAAATAAGAAAAGGTATGGTAAAATAGGATGAACTTAGAAGGAAGACATTTTTTAAAATTACTGGATTATACACCGGAAGAAATCACATATCTGGTGGATTTAGCGGCAATGCTCAAAGAAAAAAAGAAAAAAGGCGAGAGAATGGATGTTCTGCGTGGCAGAAACATTGCTCTTATTTTTGAAAAAACAAGTACCAGAACCCGCTGTTCTTTTGAAGTGGCAGCGCATGACCTCGGAATGGGAACCACTTATTTAGAGCCGGATGCTTCCCAGATCGGCAAAAAGGAAAGCACTGCAGATACGGCAAGAGTACTCGGCAGAATGTACGAAGGAATTGAATACCGTGGGTTTGAGCAGACCATCGTAGAAGAACTGGCTGAGTATGCCGGTGTACCGGTGTGGAACGGTCTGACCAACGAATTTCATCCGACACAGATGTTAGCAGATCTGTTAACGATCCGTGAGCATTTTGGAAAGATCAAGGGAATCCGCATTGTATACATGGGGGATGCCCGTTACAATATGGCGAATTCCTGGATGGTTACCTGTGCCAAGATGGGAATGCATCTGACACTCTGCTCTACCAGGAAATATTTCCCGGATCCAGAACTGGTAACACTTTGTGAAGGAATTGCCAAAGAAAACGGCGGCAGCATCGTACTGACAGAGGATCCGATCGAAGGAACGAAGAATCAGGATGTTGTTTATACGGATGTATGGGTGTCCATGGGTGAGCCGGATGAAGCCTGGGAAGAAAGAATCCAGGATCTGACTCCTTACAAGGTAACAGCCGATGTGATGAAGCGTGCGGGCGAACATGCCAAATTCATGCATTGTCTGCCGGCATTCCATGACCTGAAGACAAAGATCGGTGCAGAAAAAGGTGCGCAGTTTGGATTTGATGAACTGGAAGTAACGGATGAAGTATTTGAATCCGATGCCTCCATCGTATTTGACGAAGCAGAAAACCGCATGCATACGATCAAGGCAGTGATTGCCGCTACATTGGGTGCCAAATTTGAATAACGAACGGATACATAAAAAAAGAACCGTCTCCACCAACGAAGATATTCGTCTGCTCGCTATAAACGGAGCGGACGAAGGAACGGTGGTAACGGCGGATGAACAGACCGGCGGAAAGGGCAGGAGAGGAAGAAGTTGGCAGACAGAACCGGAAACGGCACTTCTTTTTTCCCTGCTTTTACGACCTCATATGACAACGGATGAAGCGCCACAACTGACTCTTTTAATGGCAATGGCAGTGACCAAAGCCGTGTATCGGATTACAGGTCTGGAGGCTTTCATCAAGTGGCCCAATGACGTGGTGGTCCATTCCAGAAAGATCTGCGGAATCCTGACGGAGATGCAGTTAAAAGAAAGAGATATCGATTTTGTCGTGATCGGAACCGGTGTCAATGTGAACCAGACAAGGATACCGGAGGAATTAAGGAAGAGTGCCACTTCCTTGCGGCTTGAGAGAGCAGAAGAAGAAAAGATCAGCAGAGAAGAACTGCTTGATGCGATTCTGGACTGCTTTGCGGACTATTATGCTGTTTTTTGCAAGACAAAGGATATGTCTTTTTTGAGGACGGAGTACAATAACCGGCTGGTCAGTCTGGATAAGGAAGTCCGGGTATTGGATCCGCAGGGAGAATTTACGGGGATTTCCAAAGGAATCAATGAAAAAGGAGAACTGCTTGTAGCACTTCCGGACGGGGAAGTACGGGCGGTTTATGCAGGAGAAGTATCCGTGCGCGGTTTATATGGATATGTATAAGAGCGTATCGTAACTTTGCACGGACGGGAATAAAAGAAGATGGAACAGAAAAAAGTTGTGTTATGCGGCGCAAACGCATACGAAAAGAAATACTATTTTAATAAGGACTTCGATAAGATACCGGAGTCGATCAAAGAAGAACTTCACATTATCTGTGTACTTTTTACGGAAGAAGTGGGCGGTATTTTTACCCTTTGTTTTGATGCAGACGGCAATCTGGAAATGGAAACGGATGCAGCCGAAGAAGATTATCTGTATGACGACATCGGAAGCGGTCTGTTAGTGCGTAAGATCCGGGATACGAAGCAGGAACTTTTACAGTCCCTTTCCTTGTATTACCGTGTTTTGTTTTTGCACGAAGATGCGGGAAAACTACTGGAATCGTTTGAAACGGAGTAGGCTATGAAAACATTAAAGATTGGGAATGTGGAGTTAAAAAACCGTTATATACTGGCTCCTATGGCAGGCGTATCCGACCTGCCTTTTCGTTACCTCTGCAAACAGCAGGGGGCGGGACTTGTCTGTATGGAAATGGTTAGTGCAAAAGCTATTTACTATAACAACAAAAACACGGATCTGCTTATGGAAATCCATCCTGATGAAGGTCCGGTATCTTTGCAGTTGTTTGGATCGGATCCTAAAATCATGGCAGAAATGGCAAAAAGGATAGAAAAACGTCCCTTTTCCATACTGGATGTGAACATGGGGTGCCCGGTGCCAAAAGTGGTCAACAACAAGGAAGGCTCCGCCCTTATGAAGAATCCGAAACTGGTAGAAGAGATCGTGACGGCTCTGGTAAAGGCGATTCAGAAACCGGTAACGGTAAAGATCCGAAAAGGGTTTGATGATGAACATGTCAATGCCGTAGAGATTGCGAAGATTGCGGAAGCCTGTGGTGCAGCAGCGGTTGCCGTGCATGGAAGAACGAGGGAACAGTATTACAGCGGCAAGGCGGATTGGGAGATCATCGCAAAAGTAAAAGATGCGGTTGCGATTCCGGTGATTGGAAACGGAGATGTGACGGATATTGATTCCGCACAGAAAATGATAGAGCAGACCGGCTGCGACGGGATTATGATCGGACGTGCCGTCAGAGGAAATCCCTTTTTGTTCCGGGAACTGGTGCATTACGAGCAGACCGGGCAGCGTCTGCCAAAAGCCACCCCACAGGAAGTGCGGGAGGCAATCCTGGAGCATGCGGCATTGCAGATACAGTATAAGGGAGAATACACCGCCGTCAGGGAGATGCGCAAACACATTTCCTGGTACAGTGCAGGGTATTCGGGCTCGGCAAAACTTCGTGCCAAAATAAATGAAATGGAAAATATGGATGATATTCTAGCAATTGCCAATACGATATTTGTGGATCGTTAGAGGCAAAAGAAGGGAAACGGTATGACAATCAGTGTATGCATGATCGTAAAAAATGAAGAGAGCAATTTGGCAGAGTGCCTTGCGTGTTTAAAAGAGATCGCAGATGAGATCATTATCGTGGACACGGGTTCGACGGACTGCACAAAAAAGATCGCTGCAGAATATACGGATCAGATCTTTGATTTTACATGGACAGATGATTTTGCGGCAGCACGTAATTATGCTTTTTCCAAGGCGACCAAAGACTATATATACAGTGCGGATGCGGATGAGAGACTGGATGCGGAAAACCGGAAACGGTTTCTTTTGCTAAAAGAGGCATTGCTGCCGGAGATTGAGATCGTGCAGATGTATTATTGCAATCAATTGGAAAATAACACGATCTATAGTTATGACAAAGAGTATCGTCCCAAATTGTATAAACGGATCCGGCAGTTTGTATGGCAGGAACGGGTTCACGAAGCCGTGGCGTTGCAGCCCGTTGTTTTTGACAGCGATATTGAGATTATACACAAGCCATCTGCGGGACATGCCAAAAGAGATCTTTTAGTGTTTGCCTCCATGCTCCAAAACGGGGAAACGCTTTCCCCGCGTCTTAGGGAAATCTATGCAAAAGAATTGTATATAGCAGGGGATGCGGCGGATCTGCATGCGGCGGAGAATTTCCTGATCAAATGCTGTGAGGAAGCCGAAGATGAGGATGCATTAAAGAGAACATGCTGCATACTGGCAAAATATTATCGCATTCAAAAAAACGATGCGGCATTTATGAAATATGCCCTGAAAGTTGTGGCACTGAATGGCTGCAGCGAAATGTGTTATGAGATCGGTGAGTATTATTTTGACAAAAAGGATTATCCCGAAGCCGCCATGTGGTATTACAATGCCATAAACGAAACCGAGGCACTGCTGGACCTTGCCTGCAAAGAAAACTATGCGAAAAACCGTTTGCAGGAATGTGGTGTATGTAATCTTACAGAAATCGAATAGAATCCTTCTTTTCTGCATACTATGGGATATGGACAAAATGATTTATACATGTTATGCAGAGCATATTGGGTATTCTTTTCCAAAACGAAAGTGGTGGGAAAGTCGCAAAAAAGAAAGGGAAGTAATTACAGAAACGGAAGCGGTGTTTTCGGACAGACGAGTGGGGATTATAATCCGGATTCTAGAAGGAGAAGGACAAGATTTTGCCATTACTATTCCTGATCGCTTTCGGGAGGATATCTGTCAGGAATTTATCCGGCAATCCTGCAAGGGAAAGCATTTTGAGATCCTGCTTTTGGTGGACCCGGAAGGAAAGATTGCAGAGGAACTGGTGTACCGGGCGGCGGAAGATATGAATTATCTGGCTGTCTATACGAAGAATCCGCAGGCGTATGAAGGAATCTTAGAGCGGCTTGAACAGGAAAACGGACTGGGCGGGATGCTTTTTACCGACTACCGGGAATGGAAGCAATACCGGAGGGTAATCTGTGAAAAAAGAAAATCCCTTGTTTTTTTTATGAATGCAAAAAACGGATGGGGAGAGAAGGCAGAACCCATCTTTTTTCGGGCATACGGGGAAAGTCTGGTACTGGATCTGGGGGAAGAAATACAGACAGGAAGAGCACAGAAAACCGGGAGAATGGGAAAGGACTATGTGAGTCTGCGCTGCTATCTTGACAATATCATAAAAAATGGCTATAATTCCTTAGTTAATGAGGGTTTGCAACAAAAGTTGCAAATGAAGACGAATAGAAATCGTGAACATGAAAAAAACAAACTGAGCGAGAAAAGAAAGGGAACAGTAAAATGGAAGAAAAGAAAAATATTTTGACCTATGAAGGATTGAAAAAATATGAAGAAGAACTTCATGATTTAAAAGTCGTAAAGAGACAGGAAGTCGCTCAGAAGATCAAAGAAGCCAGAGAACAGGGTGACTTATCCGAAAATGCGGAATACGATGCAGCAAAGGATGAACAGCGTGATATTGAAGCCAGAATCGAAGAACTGGAAAAGATTTTAAAAAACGCAGAAGTCGTTGTCGAAGAAGAAGTTGACTTAGAAAAGATCAATATCGGTTGCCGTGTTAAATTATTAGATATCGAATATAATGAAGAATGTGAATACAAGATCGTAGGATCTACAGAAGCAAATAGTTTAAAAGGAAAGATTTCAAATGAATCGCCGGTAGGTAAGGCACTGATCGGTGCAAAAGTGGGTGAAACCGTGTCCGTGGAAACACAGGCAGGCGTGTTCCAGTACAAGGTATTAGAGATTCAGAGATCCAATTAACAGATGCCATTATGGATGGTAACGGAATGGAGGAGAGTATGGGAGAACAGGTAAAGAATAATCAGCCGGCAGAACAGGATATAAACCAAATTTTAAAGGCAAGGAGAGAAAAACTTGCCGCTTTACAGGAAGCGGGTAAGGATCCTTTTGTGATTACAAAATTTGATCAGACACATCATAGTGTGGAGATCAAGGACAATTACGATGCATTGGAAGGCAAGAGTGTGACCATCGCAGGTCGTATGATGTTTAAGCGTGTGATGGGAAAAGCTTCCTTTTGCAATATTCAGGATCTGCAGGGAAACATCCAGTCCTATGTTGCACGTGACAGCATTGGAGAAGAATCCTATGCGGACTTTAAGAAATATGATGTGGGTGATATCTTAGGCATCACCGGTGAAGTATTTAAGACAAAAACAGGTGAGATTTCCATTCATGCCAGTGAAGTAACACTTTTAAGCAAGAGTTTACAGGTCCTTCCTGAAAAATATCACGGACTGACCAATACGGACACCCGTTATCGTCAGCGTTATGTGGATCTGATCATGAACGAAGAAGTAAAGGATACCTTTATAAAGCGTTCTAAGATCATCAGCACAATTCGTCGTTATCTGGATGGACAGGGATTTTTAGAGGTGGAGACTCCCATGCTTGTTTCCAATGCGGGTGGAGCATCTGCAAGACCTTTTATTGCACATTACAACGCATTGGATGAAGATCTCAAACTGCGTATTTCTCTTGAATTATACTTAAAGAGACTGATCGTTGGCGGCTTGGAGCGAGTATACGAGATCGGACGTGTATTCCGTAACGAAGGTCTTGATACGAGACACAATCCGGAATTTACCCTGATGGAATTGTATCAGGCATATACGGATTACAACGGAATGATGGATCTGACAGAGAATATGTTTCGTCATGTAGCACAGGAAGTATTGGGCACCACCACGATTACATACCGTGGCATTGAAATGGATCTTGGCAAGCCTTTTGAGCGCATCACCATGCTGGATGCGGTTAAAAAATATGCAGGCGTTGATTTTTCACAGATCACAACGCTGGAAGAAGCAAGAGCGATCGCAAAAGAAAAACATGTGGAATTTGAAGAACGTCACACCAAGGGCGACATCTTGAATCTCTTCTTTGAAGAATACGCAGAAGAGCATTTGATCCAGCCTACATTCGTGATGGATCATCCGATCGAGATTTCTCCTCTGACCAAGAAGAAACCGGAGGATCCCAATTATGTAGAACGTTTCGAATTGTTCATGAACGGATGGGAAATGTGTAACGCCTACTCCGAATTAAACGACCCGATCGATCAGAGAGAACGTTTCAAAGCACAGGAAGCAGCCCTTGCAGCCGGAGATGAAGAAGCCAACACCACGGATGAGGACTTCATGAATGCCTTAGAGATCGGTATGCCACCAACAGGCGGCATCGGCTACGGCATCGACCGACTGACCATGCTCTTAACCGACTCCCCTGCAATCAGGGATGTATTGCTGTTCCCGACAATGAAGTCA
>CAYLSH010000080.1:0-9111 GCA_964386235.1 uncultured Lachnospiraceae bacterium
AACTATCTTCATTATGTTCTCTGAGCGAGTATTTTATCCCGGATACCATCTCATCTAAATCACCACAGAATGTTTCCTTATTCATACGTTTATCATATTCGATAAAACCATAATCCCACTTGTTTTCAAATAAGCAATCATTACTTCCGCCAAATATGATCAGTATATCCGTATCCCTTGGGATATCCGACCATCGATCCACCATGGCATATGCACCTACTCGACTGACAGAAGATCCACCGATTCCCAGATTGACCACTTCTTTACATCCCAGCAATTCCTGAAGGATCACGGGATAAGCGTATTTTGCCTGCTCTTTTTCATCTAAATTGGTAGCTGCTGTAATACTGTCACCAAGGATTGTAATCTTGACATCTGAGAAATCAACATTACTGTTTTCGATCACTTTTTTATCAAATGCATTCACCGCCAATGTTTCCTCATAAGAGGAACGCTCTGCCTGCTTTTCTTCTAATGTCATCGTAGAATTTATAACAGGATAATCCTTGATCCATTTTACTTTTGCCGCTTCAATGCTGTTTGCACTGACTGTGCTTTTCTCTGCCGCCTCAGCAAGTTCATTCTCACTTACAGAACCTTCCTGTAAAAGGAGTTCCTGTTTATGCTGCTCCGCTTCTGCCTGTAACTGAGCCAGTTTTTCTTCGGCTTCCGCCTCATAGTCAAGCCCGCTGTCTGTCTCTATGGGAATCTCTTCTACAGTTGTTATTATCTCTTCCGTTTCCAGTACTTCTTTTGAAAAATACTCATCCCGTATCAATACAATACACAATGTAAACAGTGCTCCGAGTAATGTATAGCCGACACGGATAATAATTTCCTTTGTTTTCATAACTCCTCACTCTCCTTTTCACAGACTTTCTCTGCTTTGTACATACTATAACACGATGGAGTGAAAAATTTCTTGGCGATTTATTAATATAATCTTAATTCCATAATTGCAGGCGTCTAAATCCCATAATACTGATACCACTGCTGAAATACAAAGAACGCCCATACCAGTCTGGAATAATTGCGGCCTGTTCCACCCCCGCCATCTCCGGTAGATAAGTAATTATGAATCATCGGAATCAGATATGTTTCATCAAAAATTCCCTGTTTTTTTAGGAAATCACTGCTCATCATATCCACTAACCGTTCTTTCAGTGGTCCTCTCAACCATTGATCCAGGGGCACACTAAAACCAACTTTCGGCCTGTCCAATAATTCTCCGGGAATATAATCATAAGCGATATCCTTGAGGATACGTTTCTTGTTTCCCTTATCATACTTTATTTTATGTGAAAGCCGGAACGAATATTCCATCACATCCTTATCCATAATCGGACATCTGGCCTCCAGCGCATATTTCATGGTCGCTCTGTCCACCTTGCATAAAATATCCCCGGGAAGATAAGTCTCCATGTCTAAAAGCATCCTGCGGATCTGCCAGTCATTAACATGGTAACTGCTTTCTGCCTCATAAAGGCAGGGCAAACCTTCTCCAAGCACCATTTTCTCTGCACAAACGCCATAATTTCCCGCACCAAACTGTGTCTTGGTTTCCGGATTGCGATTTTTGGCTATGACCCTGACACGGAACGGCAATTTATTCTCCAGTCCGGTCTGTTTTAATCCGGGCAGAGTACACACGCCATGTACGACACCCCCCAAAAGATCCAGCATCTGTGCCTGTTTTATCTTTTCGTATACATTATAACCACAGAAGAATTCGTCGCCTCCATCTCCTGAAAGTACAACCGTAACATCCTTTTTAGCTAATTGCGCCACCAGCATAGAAGGAATCTGGGAAGAATCCGCCATTGGTTCGTCATAATACTGTGGAATGCTCTCCACCATATCAAACATTTCTTTTTCAGAAATGTAAAGTTCCGTATGATCGGTGCCTAAATAGTTTGCTACTTGCGAGGCATACCTTGCTTCATTATATTTTTCTTCATAAAACCCTATAGAAAATGTTTTAACCGGTTCCTTTGAATGTTCCTGTGCAATTGCCGTAATCAGCGAGGAATCATATCCACCACTTAAAAAAGTGCCCAATGGCACATCTGAAATCATACGATTGGCTACGGACTTTTTCAAAAGTTCTTTTAATTCGGTTTTTGCTTCCGCATAATCCGTCACCGGATTTTCCTGCATTTTATGGTAAATTTTTTTAATATCCCAATATTTCCATGTTTTTGTCCGTCCATTTTGATAATGCAGGACACTCCCCGGTTCTAATTGATAGACATTTTCAAAAATACTCTCCGGTGCATTAATATACTGCTGGTATAGGTACCTTGTAACAACATCCCGGCGGATTCTTTTTTTAAATCCGGGTCTGACCATAAGGGGCTTTAATTCAGAAGCAAAATACAAATCCTCTCCATCCGGTTCATAATACAAAGGCTTTTTGCCTATCCGATCCCGAACCAGAAAAATACTGTCATCCGCACGATCAAAGATGGCTATGGCAAACATCCCATTAAACTTTTCCACACAGGAAATTCCCCACTTTAAATAAGCAGCCAGAATTACCTCCGTATCACAATGTGAAAGAAAGGGATAGTCCGATAATTCTTTCCTCAGTTCTAAGAAGTTGTAAATTTCACCATTAAAGATTATGCTCAGCCGCTTATCTTTCGAATGCATAGGCTGATGCCCCAACGGCGAAAGATCCTGAATAGAAAGCCGCCTCTGGGCAAATCCCACGCTCCGATTTCCACTGAGAGAATATATTTCCTCTCCTGCGTCATCCGGTCCACGGTGGTAAATGGTGTCATTCATCTTCTTCAATTCTTCAATCGTTATATTTTTATGAGTTACAAATCCACAGATTCCGCACATAAACTACTCCATTGCTAAGCATAATATTTTATGTCCTTTAGATCTATCCAGCCGGCCGCCTCCCGATCCATTTCTTCCGGTTCAATCTTATTGGTCGCACTCTGGTGATAAAACGTAAGTTCTCCAAAGTAGATATCTCCATCAATATTGTATAAATCCACCCTGCAATGAATAAATGGTTTTGCCAGTATTTCCGCATACTCAACCATTTTTTCGAAATTCTTAGGTTTGGGCAATAATGCAGGATCAAAATTATCCCTTGTAAATTTCACATTCTTAAGCAGTTCATAATCACGAGTATAAACATTTCTTTTGGAATCCGCATTATGACTGCCATCCTGTTCACAGATCCCAATCTCACCAAATACGAGTTTCACTTTACCCTGAAAGCACATGAACTTATAATCATCCAGGCAATCTTTTCCCGGTTGCTCTAAAAGTCTTTCGCAAATGATCTTCTTCTCAATATCCTTATAATTCCATTCGCGGTATCCCCAGTAACTGTCCCGATTCATAAAAAAATCAAACTCATTTTTTTGATATTTATAATCAAATGTCCCATTTCTGTCAAAGATTGCGTTTGTTCCGGAAGTATGATTACATTTTAAAATGCATTTATCCGGAAGTTTAGAAAAGTCAATATCTTCGAATCGGTCATACACTCCGTATAATTCATTTAAGATGTGGCCCAGTCCACATTCTTTTACATATTCCCGCACCAGATACTTATCCGTACATTTTTTTAATAACGGATCTCTGTTATGAAGTTTTAAATACCATAATTTCTCATCAAATGTCTGGGGATTCTCTAAATTTAATTCCTTCCCCCGCTTTTGAAGATAATGCATCTTTGCGAATTCTTCATCCGATAAATGATTATACTTATTTCTGACAAAATTGCGTCTGATGTTATATAATTTTGCCAAAATATCATGATGATAGATAAATTTTTTAATTGTACTCATATTTTATCCGCCTCACAGTGATCAAACCGGGAAATTTTCCATAAACCAGTCTTTATATTCCCCAAAATCCTTGCATTCATTATCCACGCTATTTACCAGTTCAATATATTTTTCCCGGATCAATGCCTTATAATTATCAAAATTGTCATACCCCTTCTTGCACCACGCAAATGGATGAGTCAATATCTGAACCTTGTCATTTTCCAAAATATTTTTTGCATCCGGATAACCATAGCGCCAGATATGATTGGCATCGGAAAGATATTTCACTTTAACCGGTGTGTCTTCTGTCACATTTTCGGCAAAGGTAAAAAATTCGTCCTGATAGGCATTGATGATTCCGGGTAATTTAATATTCTCTCTTAATACATCTTTGGAAGGACGATGAATGGAAAAAGTGTCAATCGTAAACTCAAACATAGAATTCAGTATTTCCATTTCTTTTGCAATCTGTTTGCGAATCTGTTCCATATCTGTCATTCCATTCAATGCAAAATGCAGACCTATGGTGTGCCCTCTTTCATGCATATCCTTAATCAGATCCTTGTTTTTTCTGGATAAGATATTATAAGAATTATTTGTCCACTGGAAAAAGTAAGTAGAGGTAAAATCCATACTGCTCTCCACTTTTGCAAGATCATATGCTCTTTCCACACTGTATTCTACATCATGACGCATCAAAACAAAGCGGTCACTATGCAACGCCTGATGATAATCCATATAACGGTCCGTTGACTTGATTATGCGAATAATCTCTTTGTAGTCATTAAATGAAAACATGTTCTATCCCTCTTTTATTATTTTATCGATGTACATTCTCCACTGGTCAATGATAGCAGGTCCATTCAGTTTCTCACAGATTTTCTTTGCCTCTTTTCCCAATTGCCGGGCAAATTCAGGTTCCTCGATCAACCGATTGATTCCTTGTTCCAATGCCTCCTGATCTTTTATCGGCACCAAAAGACCGTTCACTTCATTTTGTATAACGGTTCCCGGACCACCACACGGACAATCCGTAGCAACCACCGGGAGGCCTAATGCCATCGCTTCTAACAAGGCGTTGGGAAGCCCCTCCCAGTCGGATGAAAATACATATAGGGCTCCATTTACCAGTTCTTTATCCAATTGGTCACTATTTCCCATCAATTTAACATAATCCGCTGCATTACAATCTTCTATCGTATTTAATAGCACCTGCATCGTACCGTCTTTTGAATCAGCTCCATAAATCTTCAGATCATATTCCGGATGCTTTTCATGCACTTTTGCAAATGCACGTATCAGCATCTCCTGATTCTTGAAATATACGATTCGTCCGGAATGCACCACTGTTTTGGTCCTCTCTTCCGGCAGTTTTGCTTCAATGTATTTATCATGAACCGGGTTTAAAATAAGGACGGATTTTTTTCGGATAAACTCGGGAAAAAAATCCCTCTGTCCCTTTGTCTGAAAAACGGCACCGGCAGCATGCGGAAACAATAATGGGATAAGAATCCTGTCCGCTTTTGAATCGTAATGTCCTTCCGGATTGGTCCTAACCGCAATGATCACTTTTTCTCCGGTAAAAAGGGTGGCGCCCAAAGTACGATAGATTGCTTTTTTGGCAAATGCCAGAGTGACATCCGGTTTTTCCTGCAAGATAAATTTCCTAAGATACATAAACCGCCGGAATGCCTTCGCTATACGGGAACGATTCTCATCCGATTCGAGCAGCCCTACATGGACTCTTTTTACCCTTTCATCCAATGCATATTCTTCTTTTCCCTGCCATTGTGTTGCCACAATGACTTCATATCCTTCTTTTGCAAACTGATTGGCCAAATTGGATACTACTCGTTCAGCCCCTCCATGCTCTAAACAATTTAAATGAAACAGTATCTTTTTCATAATGATCCTCTATCACATTTATGCTAATATATCACCACAACAAACTATTTTTTCCGATTCATATTTTTCGATCAGCAAAGAACCGTCCACTGTGCGTACAACTAAATTCCCATCAAAAATATCCACAACTTCCCCCGGCGCATACTCCGAAAAATCAATCATTTCATCAAATGGCTTTGCTTTCCAGATCGTAATCTTTTTCTCTCCAATATAGGCAAATGCCCCGGGAAACGGTGCTGCTACGCCACGGATCAAATTATAGATTTCCCTGGTACGATCATGAAAATCTATCTTCCCATCTGCAGCAGTCCTCTTTTGATACCAGGAATCATAATCTTTTGATTCTGTACGGATGGTAATATTGTCTTCCTGATACGCTTTCAGTAACTTTTGTATCAGCCGTTTTGAGCAGATCATATTCTTGTACTGGGCAGTCCGGATATCGTCATGGATCGTCAGAGAGAACATTTCCGTAGCAAATACATTGGGACTATCTGCCTTTTCATCATACCGGAACAGATTTAAATTAAAACGGGTATCCCCCAATATGATGGACCAGTTTAACGGAGATCTTCCTCTCCCAAACGGAAGGTATCCCGCATTGCCATGAAATCCATAGATTCCATATGTAAAACACTCCAGAACCGATTGCGGAATCAGTCTCTGCCATCCCATGGATATCCCAATATCAAATTTATTTTCTTTAAAAAACTTCTGTGTTTTTTCATCCGTCAAGAAATAACTGTCTGCTTCATGCACCAAAATCCCCAGTTCTTCTGTCAAATGATTCAAGCCTTTATAACCGGATACCTGATTTTTTTCCGTGACAGACTTATCGATTGTGACAATCAAATCCACCGGACAAATCGTTTCATGAATAAAACGTATGATATTTTCTGACGTATCCTTGACTCCGAATACAACTACTTTGTATCGCATGAATGCTGCCCCACCTTTCTTATTCTGATCATTCGGTCATCAAATTTTGACCGATTCAATATACTCCATCCATTGACGGTTTACCTCATTCGGATGCACCTTCCGAATCAGTTTTGCCGCTTCTGTCGCTAATCGGTTCCGGTATTCTTCCTTCTCCAGCAGTCTTTCCAAGTTTGCAATCAGCGCCTCTTCATCGTCCACCGGAATTAAAATACCATTAACATCATTTTCAATCAATTCTGCCGGCCCTCCACAGGGGCAGTCCGTAGCAATCACCGCCAGCCCCGATACCATGGCTTCCATCAGCGCATTGGGCATTCCCTCCTGTTTAGAAGTTAAAACAAAGATCGATGCCGGTCGAATAAACGATGCCACGTCTTCTATATGCCCTTTGAAAATAACCTGTTTTTCGTAGGGCTTGTCTTTGCATGTTTCTTTTAATTTTACTAATTGTGGCCCATCACCAATATATTTCAGCGTCCAGTCAGGATATTTAGGGGCTATTGCTGCAAACGCAAAGAGAAGCATCTCTGGATTTTTATTGGAATCCATTCGTCCCACCCATACAATTTCTTTTCTGCGTTTACCATTATAACCATCCCGTAAAAATTGTCCGCTTAGAGAGTTAGGCAGAATCACTGCCTTTTTTTGTACCTTTTTTGAAAAAAACGTCTTTGCCTGTTTTGTCTGTAAAACTACACCTGCGCATTTGGAAAAAAGTACATTAGAAAGCATTTTTGTTGCCCAATCCGGATATTCCCTCGCCGGATTCGAACGTACCGATACAATAACCGGAATCTTTAAACCTGTTGCTGCCGTGATTGCCATAAAATTATTCTTTTTGATAAATGACACGATATAATCCGGTTTCAACTGCTTAAAAATGCACCTGAGTTTTCGGATTCTTCGATACAGATTCCGAATCCGTCCGGATGTAATCTCACTTTCTGTGATATCCGCAAGCATTCTGGTTACATTTTCCGGCACCAGATATTCCACGGGTGCCATTTCCTTTGTTACGATAGTAACCCGATAACCCTGATCACGAAAATATGCTGCCAGATTTACGATCACACGTTCCGCTCCACCCCGGCTCAAACTGCCAATATAAAACACAATGGACTTTGTATCTGCCTGCATATTCATACATTCTCACTCCCTCTTCTGATAATCATTACATATAGTCCCCACCGGAAAGATTGAGATTCGTTCCATTTATATAGGATGCCTCATCCGACAACAGATAAAGGATCCCATTTACGGTTTCTTCCACTGAAATATTTCGCTTCATAGAAGAACCTGCCGCTGTCATTTCAATAATCTTTTCATCGATATTCTGTAAAAACTTCGTTTCCATCATATTGGGAGAAATTCCATTCACACAAACACCCTTTTCTCCATACTCTGCTGCCGCAGCCTTTACATAGCCATATAAGGCACTTTTCGCAGCAACATAATCACTCATATACTTAGGTGGTGTGCCCAGTACATAGGATGACAACATGACACACACTCTTCCATAGCCATTTTTTGCCATTGCAGGCAACACGTCTTTCATAATCGATGAAAAAGAAAAAAACTGTACCTGCATCTCTTTCTTTGCTTTATTTTCATCCCATTTTTTGATCTTTACATATTGAAATGCCGGAGCTGCCAGATGCAGTACATGTGTAATTTTCAATTGTTTTTCTTTTATATAGTCACAGATTTTTTCCGCCCCTTGCGTAACAGACAAATCTGCCTGTACCAGATCCATCTTTACATGGATAAGTTTTGTCTGCAGCTGTTCCAAATCTTCTTTTCTGTTTCCATAATGGGCAACCACCCTGACAGCGTCAGAACTCTTTTCATCCAATTTTTTTATAAATGCCATTCCCACTTCCGAAGAAGCCCCGGTAATCAGATACACCTTGTTTTGTTCCATACCTAACCCTTTCCACATTCACATCATTTCACTGTAGTTTTTCGTGTAATACCTCATTCTGGCAACACGCCAACCTGCATCTTACCGCGTAGAACCTTTTCGCCCTTTTGGTTGACAATTGTCGTTTTCATAGTAAATACTGAAAACATTTCATTGCACTCTGTCACCTGACCGGAAACAGTCAGAACATCACCGGCATAAACAGGTTTTGTAAATTTACTCTCTACGCTGTGAATCAGACTTCTTTCTCCCGGCAGATACACTCCGGCTAGTGTAGATAAAAAAGAGGCTGTCAGCATTCCATATGCCACTCTGGTTTCGTATCCTTTTTCTTTCGCAAAAGACTCCTGTGTATGCAACGGGTTTATATCCCCCGTAATCCGACAAAATTGTTCCAACATTTCCGGTGTTACCGTAACTTGAAATTCCTCTTTTAATCCCACATAAATATCTTCAAACCGATAATGATTCATATTTCCTCACATTCTGTTTAAAATCCCTGATAAATAAATTCTGCTGCACTATACCCCGGTCCATAATTTCCCATTA
>CAYLSH010000081.1:0-7353 GCA_964386235.1 uncultured Lachnospiraceae bacterium
GCGTGTTTACATCGAATCGTCCGTGTCCGGCTTAGATGTATCACTTACCAGTAATATAGATGAATGATCAGGAGGTGTAGATCTTGGCTAATATCAAATCCGCAAAAAAGAGAATCTTAGTAAGCAGAGCAAATGCAGAACGTAATAAAGCAATCAGATCCGGCGTTAAGACTTCCGTTAAGAAAGTATACGCTGCTATCGATGCAAACGATAAAGAAGCTGCAAAGGCTGCTTTAGTAGAAGCTACAGCGACTATTGATAAGGCAACTTCTAAGGGAGTATATCACAAAAATACTTCTTCGAGAAAAGTATCCCGTCTTGCAAAAGCTGTAAACGCTATGGCTTAATAAATATCAGAATATGAACATGAAAGAGCAGTATCCGTACCGTCATGCGGATGTTGCTCTTTTTTTGTCCCAAAACACTCCGTAAGATGGCGTCATATCTTTTATACCCCGGTGCATACCTTACTATATGGAAATGAAAAGGAAGATGCGAAGGGCAGTTACCCTTGTGATCGTATGTCTGGTATTTATGGTGCTTTTTGCATCGGATGGCACGAAGGAACCGGTAAAAGAATATGAATTGACGGAGCAGGAAATATTGGGGCAGGAAATGGAATGGGAAATGATCCGGTACCATCTTCCGATTTTTGCCTATCTTTTTCATGAGCAGAATGGGGACAATGTGTATGCACAATATGTGGCGCAGAATTTTCCGATTTACCGTTACTTAACAGTACAGGAAGCAATGGCAAAAGAAGAGGAGCATTACGGGCAGTTAAGCATTGGGGCAGAACTGGAAAAAGGCATTTTGGAGGAAAATGCCGGTACGAAGGAAAAAGAAGAGGCAAATCCCGCGGATATGGTGGCTGATTCAGAGGAAGAAAACGGAAAGCCGGAGGAAATGCCTCTGATGGTTGAGGATACACCGGATGTTTCGGAGACATTCAAAATACTCTCCGATTTTACACCGGCATCGCAAAAGCAAAGGGAATACGACTGGTCAGCCTATACGGATATTGCGAAGGTAAGAAAGGATTTTTTTGCCATTGATGCTACAACGGAGATTGCAGATGAAAGACTGGATCCGAATACCCTTTTAGGAAAAGATATTTCGCTGTCGGAGGGAAACGGCGGTCCGCAGATTCTGATTTATCATACGCATTCCCAGGAAACCTTTGCCGATTCTATTATTAAGGACGCATCCACTTCCATCCTGGGAGCAGGAGAGTATCTGAGTAATGTATTAAAGGAACGTTATGGTTATGAGGTACTCCATCATACCGGAGAATACGACGTGGAATCAAGGGATTATGCCTACTCCAATGCACTCCCGGCAATCGAGTCCGTTTTGGCAGAGTATCCTTCCATCGAAGTGGTAATTGATCTGCACCGGGACGCGGTCGCCGAAGATAAGAAACTGGTCTCTTTGCAGAATGGAAAAACGGCGGCACAGGTCATGTTTTTTAACGGCTTATCCCATACCAAAAAACAGGGGGATATCGCGTATCTGGAAAATCCCTACATCGATGATAATCTGGCATTTGCTTTTCAGATGCAGGTGCTTTGCAATGAGTATTATCCCGGCATTACCAGACGTCTTTATTTAAAAGGGTATCGTTATAATATGCACCTTTGTTCCAAGTCCCTTCTGATCGAACTCGGTGCCCAGACAAATACCTGTGATGAGATAAAAAATTCACTGGATATTATTGCGGATGTACTGGACAAATGTTTACAAACTTCCCGTTGACCACGTAAACCCACTTTGTTATACTAAAATTTAATTGCGGTGTCTGTATTTGGACAATTATGCAGGTATCACAACTATTATAGAAAACAGAGGTATTGCATGGCAAAGATAGATCAGTCGAAAATCAGAAATTTCTGTATCGTGGCACATATCGATCATGGTAAGAGTACGCTGGCGGACCGTATTATTGAGCATACGGGATTGTTAACCAGCCGTGAGATGCAGGAACAGATTCTAGACAATATGGATATTGAAAGAGAACGTGGAATCACGATCAAGGCACAGACGGTCCGTACCGTTTATAAGGCAAAGGACGGACAGGAATATATTTTTAACCTGATCGACACACCGGGACATGTGGACTTTAATTACGAGGTCAGCAGAGCACTGGCAGCCTGTGACGGTGCGATTCTGATTGTGGATGCCGCACAGGGAATAGAAGCCCAGACATTAGCAAATGTATATCTGGCGCTCGACCATAATCTGGATGTGTTTCCGGTTATCAATAAGATCGACCTGCCAAGTGCGGAGCCACAGAGAGTTATTGATGAGATCGAGGATGTGATTGGGATTGAAGCCCAGGATGCACCTTTGATCAGTGCCAAAAACGGAATCGGTATTGAGGAAGTGTTAGAACAGATCGTACATAAGATCCCGGCACCAAAAGGGGATCCCGAGGCTCCCTTACAGGCACTTATTTTTGACTCCTTATATGACTCCTACAGGGGTGTTATTGTCTTTTGCCGTATCATGGAAGGAACCGTGGCAAAAGGTACTCCGATACGGATGATGGCAACCGGCGCGACTGCGGAAGTCGTGGAAGTCGGTACATTTGGAGCAGGACAGTTTATCCCCTGTGATGAACTTTCAGCCGGCATGGTAGGTTATATCACGGCATCCATTAAAAATGTAAAAGATACGGCGGTGGGCGATACCATCACCAATGCGCAGAATCCCTGTGATACACCGCTTCCGGGTTATAAAAAGGTAACCCCGATGGTTTACTGCGGTATGTATCCGGCGGACGGAGCAAAATATCCGGATCTGCGGGATGCTTTGGAAAAATTACAGTTAAATGATGCGTCCTTACAGTTTGAGCCGGAGACCTCCATTGCACTTGGCTTTGGATTCCGCTGTGGATTTTTAGGACTCCTGCATTTGGAGATCATTCAGGAAAGACTGGAAAGAGAATACAATCTCGATCTGGTGACCACGGCTCCGGGCGTTATCTATAAAGTGCACAGGACCAATGGGGAAGTAATCGAACTGACCAATCCCTCAAACCTGCCGGATCCTTCCGAGATCGAATACATGGAAGAACCCATCGTGACAGCCGAGATCATGGTAACCACGGAGTTTATCGGTGCCATTATGAAACTGTGTCAGGAGAGACGCGGACGTCAGATCGGCATGGAATACATGGAAGAAACCCGTGTACTTCTTAAGTATGAATTGCCTTTAAATGAGATTATATATGACTTTTTCGATGCCTTAAAATCCCGTTCGAGAGGATATGCGTCCTTTGATTACGAGATGAAAGGCTATGAACAGTCCGAACTGGTTAAACTGGATATTCTGATTAATAAAGAAGAAGTCGACGCACTTTCCTTTATCGTACACAAAGAAAGTGCCTATGACAGAGGACGCCGGATGTGTGAAAAATTAAAGGAAGAGATTCCGCGTCATTTGTTTGAAATTCCGATACAGGCGGCTGTGGGCGGCAAAGTGATTGCCAGGGAAACGGTCAAAGCCATGCGCAAGGATGTTCTTGCCAAGTGCTATGGCGGTGATATCAGCCGTAAGAAGAAATTGTTGGAAAAGCAAAAGGAAGGAAAGAAGAGAATGCGTCAGGTGGGCAATGTAGAAATCCCGCAGAAAGCATTCATGAGTGTTTTGAAACTGGATGAAGACTAGCGAAAAAAAGCCATTAAGTATGTATATTCATATTCCGTTTTGCATGAAAAAATGCCTTTACTGTGACTTCCTGTCTGCTCCTGCCACCAGGCAGGAGCGGGAGAGTTACGTAGAGGCATTGTTGCGTGAAATGGAAGAAATGGCACCGTTTTGCAGAGAGTATGAGGTGAACACTGTTTTTTTCGGTGGGGGAACCCCTTCTTTATTGCGTGACGTTCAGATGGAACGGATCATGCAGACGGTCAAAAACCATTACAATGTAGGAAAAGAAGCAGAAATTTCCATGGAATGCAATCCGGCAACCGCTTCTTTGGAGACTTTAAAAGCCTACAGGAGAAGCGGCATCAATCGTCTGAGCATTGGTTTGCAGTCGGCGCAGGATGAGGAATTGAAAGCATTGGGGCGAATCCATGATTATGCGCAATTTTTACATACCTATGAGGAGGCAAAAGCAGCAGGATTTACCAACATCAATATTGATCTGATGGCGGCACTCCCCGGACAGACGCTTGCTTCTTATGAGGACACCCTGCAAAAGATCATTGCCCTAAATCCGACCCATATCTCGGCATACAGTCTGATCGTGGAAGAAGGCACTCCTTTTTATGAAAAATACGGAAAAGAGGGAGCATCTAAAAAGGGAGAATTGCCGGATGAAGATACGGAAAGAGAGATGTATTACCGGACGGAAAAGCGATTGCAGGAAGCAGGATATGAACGGTATGAGATCTCCAATTATGCAAAAAAAGGATTTGAATGCCGCCACAATCTGACGTATTGGACGGGAGGGGACTACATTGGTTTTGGCATAGGAGCGGCTTCTTTTTTTAAAGAATACCGTTATAAAAATATTTCAGAGATAAAAACATATGAACAATTTATGCAACTTGCTCCGGAAGAAATGCACAAGCAGCTTTTTCAGAAAGAAAGCAGGGGCACCGCATCTTTCATGCCACAGTTTTTTGGCTGGCATGAAGAGATACAGCATATTTCGGAAAAAGAGAGTATGGAAGAATTTATGTTTTTGGGTCTGCGTTTGAAAAGAGGCGTTTCTAAGCAGGAGTTTTTGAATAAGTACGGCAGAGGCATGGAGGAAGTATACCCGGTCGTGTTGGAAAAACTAAAAAACGAAGGGTTACTGCTTCAGGTAGATGATCGCATCCGTCTGTCTGAAAAAGGAACGGATCTTGCCAATTATGTTATGGCAGAATTCCTGCTGGATTAAAGCCCTGCATCCTGTCTTTTTTCGTATTCGACGCGAAGTTTGAGCAAGGCTCTTTTTTCAATTCTGGAAATATAACTGCGGGAAATATGAAAACGCTCGCCGATTTCGCGTTGTGTTACTTCTTTTCCGGTGGCAAGACCATAGCGGAGCAGGATAATTTCTTTTTCCCGGGGCGTTAAACAGGTATCAATGATATCCCTGAGATTGCATAATTTTTTCTGCATATCCATTTTTTCAATGATGTCGGGCTGATCCTGTTTTAAAATATCCAAAAGACTGATCTCATTTCCTTCTTTGTCCGTGCCGATCGGCTCATAAATGGAGACTTCCCTGGAAAGTTTCTTTTTACTGCGAAACATCATGAGAAGTTCGTTTTCAATACATTTGGCGGCATAGGTAGCGAGTTTGGAGTTTTTACTATTGTCATAGGAAAGGATTGCCTTGATCAGGCCGATCGTTCCGATGGAGAGCAGATCCTGTGTTTCAACATCGGTATTCTGGTATTTTTTTACGATATGCGCCACCAGACGCAGATTTCGTTCGATCAGGATTTCCTTTGCTTCCTGTGACTTTTCTTTATCTTCGCTTTGTAAAAGACCAAGATACATTTCCTCTTCTTCTTTGCTGAGTGGTTGTAAAAATGTCTTCAAAGCCGACCTCCCAAGTCACTTTCTTTATTCTATGTCGTGCGGACAGTGAAAGTGCCTTTCCCTGTATTTTTCTTTATTAGGTAATTGTGCATAAAAATAACATGTGTAATTTATGGATATCGCAGAAATTGTTATTTTTTGTAAAATTAAGGTTGCGATATGGACAACCTTCTGTTATATTGCGTATAAGAAATCTTGGCATTTCGCCACATTTTCCCAAACAAAAGAGAAGTTGAATAGGAGAATCGAATAGTGAATAACAGGAGGCTGTATGTTTTCAAAGATTACATCCGGCAGTATCCATGGTATTGCCTGTGTGATGACGCAGGTGGAAGTGGATATTGCAAAGACCATGCCCGCCTTTGACATGGTGGGATCTTTATCCGGAGAAGTAAAAGAGGCAAAAGAGAGAGTACGCGTAGCACTGAAGAATACGGGAATCAATCTGCCACCGGTCCATATTACGGTGAACCTTTCGCCGGCTGACATCCGTAAAGAGGGGACGGCATATGATCTGCCCATTGCGGTGGGGATTTTGGTATCGCTTGGACAGATTCCGGAGGAATATGTAAAAGGAGTCTGCATGATAGGGGAATTGGGCTTAAACGGAGAGGTAAAGCCGGTTAAAGGCGTATTGCCCATCGTGCGTGAGGCGGCAAAGCAGGGGATTCGGATCTGCATTCTGCCGTTTGACAATATGAGAGAAGGTTCTGTAATAGAAGGGATCCGGATCATTGGCGTAAGAAATTTTGCAGAAGCAGTGGAATATTTTAATGCGCCGGATAAGGCGGACACACGGATGGCTGACGATGCGACAGGAAAGAAAAGTGCAATGCAGATATTGGGGGAAACCTCCGCCATTGAGGAGGATTTTGCAGATATTGCCGGGCAGGAAGCCTGCAAAAGGGCGGCACTGATTGCGGCAGCCGGGTTTCATCATATGCTGATCACGGGTCCGCCCGGAGCGGGCAAGACGATGATCGCCAGAAGGATGCCCGGGATTTTGCCGCCGTTAACGGTGGAGGAAAGTTTGGAAGTATCTTCCATATACAGTGTGGCTGGGCTGCTTGGCAAGGAGCAGTGCCTGGTTACGTCCCGTCCTTTTTTGGCACCACATCACACGACAACAGCAACGACGCTTGCAGGCGGAGGGACGATTCCCAGACCGGGATTATTCAGCCTCTGTCACAGGGGCGTCCTGTTTTTGGATGAACTGCCGGAGTTTGGCAGGGAATGCATAGAGATCATGCGCCAGCCATTAGAAGAAAAAAAGATCCAGATTGCCAGAAACCAGGGAACTTATGTATATCCTGCGGACTTTATGCTGATCGCAGCAGCCAATCCCTGTCCCTGCGGGTATTATCCGGACAGAAGCCGCTGTCATTGCAGTGAACGCCAGATCCGTGCGTATCAGAATAAGATATCGGGACCGATCCGGGATCGTATTGATATCAACATTGCCGCACAGGCTGTGGACATCCGGCAGTTAAACGGCAGAGAAACAAGCCTGGGAAGCGCCGATATGCGTAAGATTGTAATGGAAGCCAGAAAAAGGCAGGAGAAACGTTTTGCAGGTACCGCTTTAAAGTTTAATTCAGATATTCCCTCCAGGGAGATTCAGAAGTATTGTGCCCTTGGAGAAGAGGAAAAAACGTATATGGAAAAGATTTTTTACAGTCTGAATCTTAGCGCCAGATCCTATCATAAAGTTGTGAAAGTGGCAAGGACGATCGCGGACGTAGAAGGTGAAGACAGGATACTAAAATGCCATTTGGCAGAAGCCGTGGGATATCGGACGCAGGAGGAATT
>CAYLSH010000081.1:7453-9009 GCA_964386235.1 uncultured Lachnospiraceae bacterium
TATGAACACAAAAAATATCACGAATTACAAACCAAAAGATTTTGCTGAGCTGCTAGGAGTGTCTGTTAAAACATTACAGCGTTGGGATAGAGAAGGAACTCTAAAAGCAAATCGAACTCCAACTGATAGGCGTTATTACACTTATGACCAATATCTACAATTCAAAGGCATCAATACCGAAAATGATATGCGACAAGTGGTTATTTATGCAAGAGTATCTACGAGAAACCAAAAGGATGATTTACAAAATCAAATTGCATTTTTGCGACAGTTTTGTAACGCTAAAGGTATTATTGTTAACCAATGTATTGAAGATTATGGAAGTGGACTGAATTACAATCGTAAGAAGTGGAATGAATTATTAGATGAAGTAATGGAACAAAAAATCAAAACCATAATCGTAACACACAAAGATAGATTTATCAGATTTGGCTACGACTGGTTTGAAAAATTCTGTATGAAATTCAATACAACCATCGTAGTGGTGAACAACGAAGAATTGTCACCGCAGGAAGAACTCGTACAGGATATTGTTTCAATTCTTCATGAATTCTCATGTAGACTGTATGGACTTCGTAAGTATAAAAAACAAATAGAAAGGGACGAGGAAATTGCTAAAGAACTTCAAGACAGAAATAAACCCGTCAGAGGAACAGAAAGTCAAGATTCGCAAAACAATAGGAACTTGTAGATTTATCTACAACTTCTATCTTGCTCATAACAGGGAATTGTATAACAATGGTAAAAAATTTATGAGCAGCAATAAGTTTAGAGTCTGGCTTAACAATGAATATCTTCCGCAACATCCAGAGTATTTATGGATTAAAGAAGCTTATTCAAAAGCTGTAACGCAGTCAGTTAACAATGGACAGACTGCATTTACAAGATTTTTCAATCACGAAAGTGCCTTTCTTAACTTCAAAAAGAAAGGTAAATCTGATGTAAAGATGTATTTTGTAAAGAATAATCCAAAAGACTGTCGGTGCGAAAGACATAGGATCAACATTCCGTCACTAGGTTGGGTTCGTATTAAAGAAAAAGGATATATCCCCACTACAAAAGATGGATATGTTATTAAAAGTGGTTCTGTTTCAATAAAGGCTGACAGGTTTTATGTTTCAGTTCTTATAGAGATTCCTGATAACAAGATAACTAATAATTCTAATGAAGGGATTGGTATAGACCTTGGATTAAAGGATTTTGCTATTGTTTCCAATGGTAAAACTTATAAAAACATTAACAAATCAGCAAGACTTAAAAAGCTTGAAAAACAGCTTATCCGAGAACAGAGGAGTTTATCTCGAAAGTATGAAAATTTAAAGAAAGGAAAGTCCACTCAGAAAAATATACAAAAACAAAAGCTTAAAGTACAGAAACTTCATGCTATGACTTACGAAGTTGCATAAATAAACGCAAACGTAGGTATGTACCGAAGGCTATATTAGGTGATTATTATGAAAGATATTGAAAAGGACAATAATGTTTATAGGATATAATATCCCTATTTCGGGAATTTACGACTATGGAGTGTACAAGAACTTGTGAGTAGATATGAT
>CAYLSH010000082.1:0-9004 GCA_964386235.1 uncultured Lachnospiraceae bacterium
CGCACGCTTACACTGTTATTATTTCCTGTTCCAATTTGCAATTATGTTCAAGCATATATTGCAGTGTTTCCACATACCGTCCTTTTTCTATAAGATTTTTAGCCTTTACTTTGTCTTTGTCACTTAATTGCTTACAATGTTTGGCATACATCATGAGTTCATTCACACTCATACGAAATGAATGAAAATCAATTCCTGTTCCTTTTCTAAGATGCTCCAAAATATAAAAACCATCTGGATCAATGTCTCCGAAATGATACCAGTTCTTCTGTGGATTTTCCTGATAAATTCGCCGCAAAAGTGCTTGTTTTTCACTATTGTGGTATCCGGCCAAATAAATATAAACACAATTTTCATCATTTGCTCTATGAAATGAAGTCAAATTTTCTACCGTAACAATGCTTTTTTCCTCAACATGAATAGAGCGAATCTTTTTTATCAAATCAGACGATAACGCAATCGGTGCCGAATCAATTTGAATGGTGTTGCCATTTTCTAAATTCAACGCAATCTGTCCCTTAAGGTAAACATAGGATGGATTTGAGTAAATATTAAATTCCTCAAGTATTATTTTCTCTTGTTCTCTTACCTCATCAATTCCCATAAGTTTTTCCGAAAAGTCCATATACGTGCAAAGTAATTTACAGATTTTATTTCGAAATTTGTTTTCAAAAGCCTTACTGTCTGCCAATAACAATATTGACAATTCTCTCTCCAGTAACTCTTCTGTGTTCTCTAAAATAAAATCCAAAATCCTCATAACATTTTCACACACATCAATCGTAAATACAGGATTCTTACCCGCCCTAATACGATCAAGCTGCTCATTGCAAAAAGAAGCAATCAATTTTTTTCCATTCTTACCCCACTCCTCAAAAAAAATAATTTGGTCCTGAATAACATCTTTTTTTCTTTTTCTGTTTAGCAGGTCATAATAATCCATTAACTTTTCACTACGAGCAATAAGTTTGATAATAACTCCATCCTTCGTCCGAATTGTTATCAACCCAATACTCTCCAAATAGCGCATTTCATTTTCAAAATCCCTGACCTGTTCAATATCTGCAAAATCAGAAACATACTCTGACCATATAACAATCGGTTCCACTGCAAAATTCTGTGAAACCAAATTGGTTCCCTCATGTGTTTTGCTTCTCTCATACTTATCCAATAAAACATTCAAAAGTTTTTCCTGATTAACTGTAAATTTCATTTACTCTCACTAATCCTTCCACGGCATTGGTATATCGTCCTGTGGTCACCAAGCTTACCGTTGATTGAATAAACTGACCAATACTGCTAATTTTCTCCGGCGGAGCTGCATATATTACTTGAAAATCATTCTCCTCCAAATATTTTACCATCTGCTCAATACGTTCTCTCGATAGTGCGGAAAAAGCTTCATCAATAAAGGCTAAGCGTGCACAGCAATTTCTTTTTGGATAACACTGTAATAAACTGGCAGCCAAAATGATAAAATAAGGAGTCTGCTTTTCGCCATTCGAAGCAGAACCTTGTTTTTTAGAAAGATCCGCAGTGATTTTCTCATCACCTTGTTGGCTGGTAATCTCCATATCGTAAGTGAAGTATTTTCTGTAGTCCGTATATTCTGCCTCATCTTCCTCACTAAGAATCATATTCATAAACTCCTGAATATCTCTTTCCATCTCTTCATCATCACGGTTAGAATTCATATATATTTCCGGTGAATTCATATAATTTTCCAGTTTCTTACAAATACGAAAGAATAACATTCTTTCCGGCTTTTCTTCCATCTTAAATTTATAAGTGTCCTGTCCAAAAGGAATTTGTTTTAATTCACGATTAATGGCTTCAATTTCTCGTCTTGCTTCTCCAATAGTCTCATTTATTTCTGCCACAAAATCATTCATAAAGGCACTTTCCAATTTCTGAGCCTGCTCAACCAATCGACTGTGTGCCTCTTCAATCTTTACATTCGCAATATTACGGTACTCCTCATGATAAAATGGAATATAGCCAATTCCACGCTTGTTGATATCAATTTCCGATATCTTGCAATATTCCCATTGTACATTTTCCAATTCCTTTATGCATTTATCTAACTCATTTTTTAAATTCTGAACTGTACTTTCAGCAATAACTCTTATTTCACCGCGTTTTGCATGAAGTTTTTCATACTCATCCAACATAGCATTCTCTAATTCCAAATGTGCCAACCTTATTTCTTCATAAGCATTTTGTCGGTTGTATATTTCGCCCGCTATATTTTTCTGACGTTCCTTCTCACCTCTCTCTTCGCTTTCACATTCACCTATCCTCTTTGATATTATAGTCTGCTTTTCAATAACCTCATCGAAGGCTTTCTTTGCATCCTGTTGTTCCTGCAATACAGCAAGAAATTCAGGATTTTCTTCAATTTGTTTGATATTGTCTTCATGTTTACATTTCTTTTTCTGATTTTCAGCCAACAAATCCGGGGCATTCAATTGATAATTTGTCAAATCAAGATCAATACACCTTAACGAATTAATTTGTCCACAAACTTTTACCAATGTATCATTTTTCTTATTAAACTCATCCTGTATTACACGTTTATGCTCCAACGCAACTTTCTTTTGCCACTCTATTGCATCCTGCCCTAAACAAATCTGCGTTTTCTTAATATTCATGCAGGCAACCGAATAACTCTTTGCCAACATGCCATCCTTCATCAGACCGCCTTTAGGATATTCGTGCAGTTCTTCTAAAGATTCACACAGATGGATCTGATTCAGAAGATAGTTGGCATATCTTCTGGCATAAATATTAGGTATAATCAATTGTTCAGCCGCAGATCCCTTTACCACCTCAGATTCCGGTAACTTGTCTGTAATGACTACATTAGCCGCATACAATTTCTTTTCCTGCAATATTTTCATTGCTTCATGACAATATTTACCATCTACAATAATATAAAATCTTTTGCGTCCCAAGAACGTCTCAATTGCCTTACGCCATGATACATCCTTTATTGATTGCACTAATTCTGCAAACATACGAACCTCTGTATTAATTCCCCTTTTAGCAAATTCATTCTTTATCACTTGTTTTGCATTCACTATCTCCTCCGGGAAAATAATCCTGTTCGATTCAAGTATCTTAATCTGTTGTTCTATTTTTTCGCTTTCCTGTTTTAACACATTTAATTCATCTTCAAGATGAACTTTATCTGTTCCCAAAGTGTTTTTCAACTTTTCAACAGAATCGAGGAAAAAAATCAGTTCCTCACGTTTTTTATCCACAGAATATCCTTCATCTGCTATATGCAATAAATACCGTTTTCTTTCTTCTTCCCATTCCTCCAATGTCCACGAAAGATCAGCTGTCAGAGTTTTTTGTAACCGCAATAGTTTTGCAACCTGTTCTTCTTCTTGTCTTATGTTAAATTCCAGCAGTTTGATCTGATTTTCCAGATTCTGTATGGATGTTTGCATTCCTTGATAAGCATCGTTTGATTCTGCAATCTGCAGTCTCTTGCGCGCTACCTCAAATAGTTCCTGAATGTTTTCTCTCTGGCTTTCCAGCCCAGACATCTTTTGTTCTAACGCCTGCAGCCGAAACTGTATGTCCTCTTTCTCTTTTTGTTTTATCAACAGATCCTGATAACGCAATAACATTTCACGAATATCCAAATTTCTTCTTCTTGTTTCATATTCGTGAATTTTACATTCTACTTCTTCCAGTTTTTCTTTTCCATCTCGCAAATCCTCATATATCTTTTTTATATGTTCAAACTGGTCTCTCTGTTGTCTAAGTTCTTTAAGTGAGTTAACCGTCCCCGGTTCCAAAACGCATTCTGCAATAAACTGATCAATATTATTCTCCGGATTAAACGCCATCATTTTAATCAACTTGGAACGATATTTGCTTACTTCACATCGCAGTCCCAAAGCCCTCACAATCTGTTCCGTTCCACGATCTCTACCCATGAACTCAGAAGACTTCATTCGAACTCCCTTAAGTTGTAAAAGACTTTTAGGCGTAACATATAAATTTTTACCATCTATACTTGCAAAATTAATATCTTCAATTTGGGCATTTTTGCATATAAACCAACTGCTGGTTGGATTTGACACCTCATCCTGAGATTCGATACATACACCTATCACCATATTTTCCTGCTCACTTGGTGACCAAAACTCCATCGCCACATAACTTACGATTTGACCCTGACGCAAATACCTCATAGCGCCATTACTTTTGGTGTCGCCTCTCACATATCCCTTAACTGTTCTGTCTCGATCTTTTGCCGCCTTGTTAAACAGAGTATTGGCGGTAAGCAAATAAGTCATTGCATCCAATATGGTAGACTTACCGCTTCCATTCACGCCGGTAAACAAAGTAGACCCTTCCAAGCGAATGCATACATTTTGGAAACGAGACCACTGAACCAGCAATAATTTCGTTGCCGTTTTTCTATTCTTCATCATCCTCAGCCTCCTCTGTTTCTGACCCTTCTTTTACTAACATTCTTTTTTCAGTGGCCTCCACAAATTTTTTAAATTCTTCTGTATCTAATGCAAATTGTAAAGATGCATACAAGCGAATCAAACAATCTGCTTCCCCAATTCTTCCTTTTACATCAATCAAGTTATATTTTGAAAACAAGTTCAATATATTAGCCATTGTTGTCTTATCCATCGGTTCTTTCAATCCATATTTTTCCAACGCAAATCTTAAATCTGTCATAGAAACAACAATTGTCTGTGCTAAGCTTCCGCTTCTTAATCTATCCGAATATAATGTCCATAGGCAGCATAAAACCATACTTTCAGCCTTTTTCAACGCTAATCTGTTCGCTTGAATTTTACCATTTTCGCCAAAATCAGCACAGTTACGAAGCATTATTACTCCATTTTCCCGATCAAGCATAATATCAAATCCAATAAACGAAAAATACTGCGTGAAAATCTCCGAACGCTTCGATGCAAAATAATACAATTTTTTATTGTCGTCATCTTTATCACGAACAATAAAAGTCTGTTTTAATAACCTTCTGCAACTTCTTTGAAACATATCCTTTTCCGAAGATGTAAGATCCTCCCACATGGTTTCAATACTCATCAAGATTCCTCCCTGGCAATTCTAAATCTGCGCAAAATCATATCGTTTACTTCATAGTATCCATCCAATATTTCCACACAAAATCCATTATCCTTGGCATATGCAATCGACGAAAGACTTGTCAGCATGTCCCCTTTACTGATTAAAGGTAGTTCATCGCTATTAATCTCTTTGCTATCTCCCATTTGCTTTTCCAAATAAATTTTCATGATATCTCGCGAGTATGGATTATAGGCTTCTTTTTGTTGTGCTTCCCTCGCTGCCTTGATTGCCTCTTCTGTCATTTCTTCTATTTCAGATACTACCGGAGCTTTAATTGTTTGATTTTGTCTTGGATACCGAATAGAACCCTCATCAATAAACTCATGACGATTCATTGTAAATAGAACATCCATCTCATCCGGCAAAGCATCCTTCATAGAAAGTTCTGCTAATTCTTCCATTATAAAACGCATTGTACGCTCAACATTTCCGCGCACATCCTTTTCACGATTTCGAATAAATCTGGCTCTTCCTACCGCAATTTGAAGATAAACATTTATTTTATGTTTAATATCTCTCATAATCTGATCATAATCCTCAACCAGAAACCGCTTTGTTGTCTGTATCATATCCAATACGGCATCCTGTGCCTGCTCAAAATCAATGTTCTCTTCTATACAACAGTCTTCCACTATACGTCCAAATACATCTTCATCCACGATCATTGCATCCAATTTCGTCTTAATAAACATTCGATAAATATGTATGTTCTGTTGTTTCGTCAGCCTGGAATATTCACGAATAAAATTGCCCTCACAGTATTCTAAAATATTCTCAGTCAGACTCTCCAATGTCTTTTCCCGAACCATTTTCTCAATAATCTTACGAATGAAGGTAGATAACTTCTTTAATGCCTTTGATAAATCCCTGGCATTTTTATTGATGCTCTTTATTCCATTTACATATGGATTTTCTTTCCACTGTTCTGCGTTATTTAAAGTATTGTAGATATTATAAATATAGCTGGAAAACTCCTCTTGTTCCGATTTTTCCAGCTGATTTAGAAATTCCGCAAGTGCAATGCCGTTTTCAGTCATCACAATCTGTTTTTCATAAGTGGCATCATCTATTTCTTCTTCAAGCCAACCAACTTCCTTTAAAAGAAACTTGCGAATTACAGCTGCAGCCATATCATTTGCCGTTCTATCCCCACTGTATTCATCGCCGGATAATTCCACATGATTTTCCAAAAAATAAATTGCCAATGTATCTCTAATTCTGTTTCGTGGAATACGATAACTGATTTCTCTTTCATACTCTTTATAAATCAGTTGAATACAATCCGAATAGATTCTTTGATTACTTCCACTCGCTAAATTATTAAAAAATCCAGACGGAATTACACTAAAAACATGAAACATAAAAGATTTCAGCCTCCATTTTTTTCAGGACTTATTACAACTCCAAACTATTTTCGTTCAACAGAAATTCAAAAATACTCATTGTTATAATTCCATCCTCATCCCTCGTCACATTCATAACATCCCTAACCAAAACTATCTTCTTAAAAGAATCATTTACATTTAGCAGTAATGCTTTCTGCTGCACTCTTTTCTCCTCCGTAGGCATACTAAATGCAGACTGAATATAGTAACGTTTACTTCCAAGATTCGCTATAAAGTCAATTTCCAGATAAATTCTTTCTGTTTTGCCTTCTGAATTTAAACCTCTTTTTTCGACAACACCTACATCGACAGGATATCCTCTGCTACGCAATTCATTATATACAACATTCTCCATGATATGAGTTTCTTCAATTTGCCTAAATCCCAATCGGGCATTTCAAATCCCAACATCTTCGAAATAGTACTTCAAAGGAGTGCCAATGTACTTTTCTCTTTTGATATTCACACCAAAACTCCTTAATTGGATATTTTTAACATATATGACAATTTTATTCAAAATCATTATATGCCTTCAGGTGTTTAAAATCAATTTTACATTAAAAACTGTTTGACACATATACCAGTCTTATTCAATGCATAGTCTTCTTTTTTGGCAAACAATACTTTACATTACCAGGTTCAAGTTTTTTTCAATTTTTGACACCAGTTCCAGATCCGCCGGAAGCCACTCAACACTCCACAGTGTCTCCTTCGTCAGCCATTTCGAAGCTTCATGCTCTTTTAACACTAAATCCCCTGACACAATCCTGCATATATAACAATCCATTGACAGATGGAAATTCGGATAATCATACTCGACTGTATCCAGTAATTCCATAACTTCTATTTCAGTATCCAACTCTTCCTTTATTTCTCTAACAAGGGCCTCTTGCGGTGTCTCGCCTTCTTCGATTTTTCCACCGGGAAATTCCCATCCGTCTTTAAATTCTCCATATCCTCTCTGTGTTGCAAAAATAATAGGTTCTCCATTATCATTTACAGCCTTAATAATTGCTGCCACTACTCGTATTGTTTTCATACAGCTTTATCTCCTTCTGTCTGAGTATTGCTCTGTAAATAACGCAATAAATCATCTCTTACAGGCTTCCTCATATGCATTGTCACTTTCGCTATATCTTTTTCTACACCTTTATTGTCTTTCTTTTTCGCTGACTTTACATCTACAATGTCAAATAATCCCATGTAGTAGAAATTCTTCTCTTTTTCACTCTTTTGTACTAACAAATGCTTACGTGTTGCAGTCGTAACCTTATGCATATACTTACTGTTAATACCATTTCCAATCTGAGAATCCCATTTAAAAATTACACTATCTTCAAATGCATCTGCATAGTCAGGCTTACCATCAACATATAGTTTCTCTACGTCTGTACTTTCCTCTTTGTGATATGTAACAAAAATGAACACATCCTCACCGATTCGATACATTCCGAACATTATTGATGATAAATCTTTTCCACAATTCATAAGTAAGCTAACATCACGTCTTGAGTATTTTTCATATAACACAAAAGGACAATCATCATGTTTTTCAATGCGATATTTTTCATTATAACGCCTTAATCCAACTTCAATAATATCTTCAACTTGTCGTTTAAACTCTGTTCGCTTCAGACGTTCCGCAAATCCCGTCATTCTTCGGAGAAATCTTGCATCATCATTGTTAATTATATCAATATGACAATACTTTCTGTACTCATTGTCGTTAATGGTAAAACTTCCTTTCAAAACATCTACCGCATTAGAAAAAGACTCCATATCAACAACATAATCATATTCTATTTGCAACTCACTCATAATATCATCTGTCTGTATAACTTCTTGATTTAAAAAACGCTTCAAAATTTCAAGTTCATAAGGCCTTACTCCGGATAATACCGTTTTCGTTAGATATTCAAGTGTAGTGATTTCATCCTCCGTTATTTTTCCTACAAATAATTCCTTTTCTACTTCCTCTAAAAATTTCTGATACGGTCCATATTCCCTTGCAATAACCAGCGGGTCCACCTCTCCATTATCATAAAAATCTACCAGATAAGGAATACGTCCCAGCCTATTCTTTAAGTTTTTATAGCTGAACTTGATAATGGATTTCATTCCCTTAATCCTGTCAATAGACGAGAATATTTTATCCTTTGCAATCTCATCAAAGTGTACTGTAGAAGCACCGGGAATTGTAGTGTTACCACTAATAACATACTTTCGGATAATGTCCGGATTATAAGAACGATCTCCGGAAAGTGCCACCGGAATCATAAAGTTATTGTTATAGTTTCCGATAAAGTCAAGAATTACAACATATTCCTTCCCCTCTGCTTTACGCAATCCACGACCAAGCTGTTGAATGAATACAATTGGAGATTCCGTCGGTCGAAGCATAATAACTTGATTTACCTCGACTATATCAACACCCTCATTTAGGATTTCTACAGAGAAAATATAGTCAAGCGGTTGCATATTTTCTGTCGCAT
>CAYLSH010000083.1:0-8614 GCA_964386235.1 uncultured Lachnospiraceae bacterium
ACAATCTTACCTTTTTTCGCAAAAAAAGACTCTTCTGCAATTTTCTCATACTTCTCAAAATGAATCTTTACTGCATCCAAGTCTTTCACCTAACTTTCCTGTCTGCCATCATATGACAGCAAAATTAATTTATTACGCAGTTCTTTCATCTGCGTTCCGATCCCACAGTCATAGATACCGTTTATCGTTTCAATCGTACATTCATTTTCACGTATGGTACTGTCTTCAATAATATCAATCACCGTTCCCTCTTGTGAGGAATCGGATAATAACTGATCCTTATGTTCTTTTACATACGGATAATCCTGTGTACTTACATGCACAAGAAAATTTTTGCAGCCGTCCAGCTTTTTCATGGTGTTACGAAGAAGAGTGACAATGATTTCCTGCTGGTTAGCAAGCCCCACTTCAAATACCTTTTCATAGATACCGGTCAGTGTACTGACAAACAAAGGCTCCAGTTCATCTATCTGTTTTTCATATTCTGCCTGCAGCCGCGTGCGCTCCTCGTCCAATTCGCTTCTTGCCGCTTCATACTCCTGTAATGCCTGTCTTTTGCCATCTTCATAGCCCTCTGTTCTGGCTTCCTGAATCGCAGCATTGCACATTTGGTCAATCTCATTTTTTGCATTGGCATGCATGATCTCAATTTCTTCTTTTGCCTGTGCAATCAACTCTTCCGGTGACGGTCCCTCATAAACCGGCTGCTGCATAACGGGTGTGTTTTCTTCGGATGCCTTTATAACATTGGAAGAGGTTTCCGCCGTTTCCGCAAATTCCTCGCTCAAAAGATCTGCCGGATCCGCCGAATCGCTCTTTGTGAAAAGATCCACCGGTGCAAAACTATCGTTACCGGGAACAGTTTCTGTCATGACCGACCGAATCCGTTCCAGTTTCTGTGCAATCACCTCATTTGAATCAATTATACGGGCATTATCTGTATTTCTATTCAAATAGTAGGATTTAAATAAATTACTAGACAATGATTTCGTCGCCTCCACCTCTGGAAATTACGATCTCGGCTGAATCTTCCAGTTTTCTGATAATATTTACAATCTTTTGTTGTGCCTCTTCTACGTCCTTCATACGGACAGGACCCATAAATTCCATGTCTTCTTTGATCATAGCTGCCAGACGTTTGGACAGGTTGTTGAAAATTGCAGTCTGTACCTGTTCGTTGCTTCCCTTGAGTGCAAGGGCAAGATCATTGTTATCCACATCGTGAAGTACACGCTGAATCGCACGGTCATCAAGCAACAGAATATCTTCGAATACGAACATCTTCTTGCGGATCTCGTCTGCCAGTTCCGGTTCTTCGATCTCCAAAGTCTCCATAATATGTTTTTCGGTACCACGGTCTACTGCATTTAAGATCTCGACCACCTGATCCACACCACCGATAATGGTGTAATCCTGATTGACCAAAGATGCCAGTTTGGATTCCAATATTTTTTCCACTTCCTTGATAACATCCGGGCTGGTTCTGTCCATCATTGCCACACGCTTTGCAACATCCGCCTGTCTTTCCTGCGGGAGGGAAGAAATAATAATGGATGCCTGCTGTGGCGACAAATAAGCCAAAATAAGGGCAATTGTCTGCGGATGTTCGTCCTGAATAAAGTTAAGCAGCTGTGACGGCTCTGTTTTTCGAATAAATTCGAACGGTTTTACCTGCAAAGATGCCGTCAGTTTGCCGATCACGTCCATTGCCTTTTCTGCACCGAGTGCCTTTTCGAGCAGTTCCTTTGCGTAACCGATACCACCTTCTGCAATGTACTGCTGTGCCAGGCAGACCTGATAAAATTCGTTTACCACTTCATCCTTGATCTGTGGCGTAATACTCCTGGTATTGGCAATTTCAAGCGTTAATTCTTCGATTTCTTCTTCTTTCAAGTGTTTAAAAATGGTGGCTGACTTTTCCGGCCCCAAAGTAATCAGCAATACTGCTGATTTTTGTAATCCCGTCAGCTTTTCATCCCCAAATCGTGCCATTTTTTAACTCCAATCTTCGTTCAGCCAGTTGCGAAGCAATAATGCTGCCGCTTCCGGATTTTCGTCCACAAACTTCTCGATCAGTTTGCGGGTCTCGGATTTTGTCTCCAGTTCGATGCTTTCCAGCTCGGTTTCCGGTGTGGACTGCAAAAGACTTTCCACGGAAAGTTCTTCTTCCACTTCTTCCACTTTCTCGCCCCTCATGCTTCTTAGGATTACAAAAGCAAGGAGTGCAAGAATCACAACAATCAGTACTATCTGTGCCACACTGGAAGCCTCTATATCCATCGCTTCCTTGTCCACATACATGGGTTCTTCATACGCAACAAAGGTAATATCCTCTGCATGGATGCCGGATGCATTGGCTGCCATCTGGATCAGTTCCTCGTCCACTTCCAGTTTGGTACGTTCCGCATTGGCAAGTTTGTATTCATCCCAGGAAATACCATCCAAAAGTCCCTGTGACTTGGCATCCTCCTCTTTCAAAACCTTGTAACGGATCGCGGAAATAGAAAGAGAGGACTGATCGTATTTTACAAGTCCGGGTGGCGTTGTGGTTGTTGTTACTTTTTCATTGGGGAGATAATCACGGGATTCTTCCGTGACGGTAGAGCTGCTCGTATCCCCATTTTCAATCACATAGGTGGTTCCGTCTTCACCATTGGATGTCGTACCCGGCACACCGGTCGTACCGCCGGTGGATTCTGCGCTGTAGGTATCCTCATGGCTTAACACACCCTGTGTCTGACCGTCCGCCGGTGTATAATCATGCTGCACCGTCTCCGTTGTAGAAAAATCAAGGGTAAGATTGGGTCTTACCTCAATCAAGTCAAATTCATTGGTGCCAAGAAGCACTCTTTTCACTTCGCTCTGCAAAGCAAGTTCTGTCTGCTGCTTGACATTCAACTGGCTTGTTGCATTGCCGGTTACGGAATAACTCTCATCTCCCGAAAATAAAAGATTTCCTTCGTTGTCAATGATCGTAATACTTTTGATTTCTTCATTGCCAAGGGAAGTTCTGACAAACTGTGCAACCGTTGCTGCATGATCCGCCGTAAATTCCCCATCCGGAGTAATAATGATCGCTGCGGAAGAATCCTCTTCTTTTTCAATCAAAGTACCCGTGCTCTCCGGGATGTCCAGTTTTACGACCGCATTTTTGACATTATCCATGCTCTTAAGGTCTACTTCTAACTGGCTTTCCTGGTATAATTTGTAACGTTTCTGTTTATCCGCTTCCGTAGTACCGATTCCGCCGCTTGTTACATTGTCTATGTCGTATGCATCCGCCGGAATGTTATTGGCTCCCAGTAACAGTCTCGCCTGAGAAATCTGATCCTTCAGCACGTAAACGATGTAACCGTCTTCCGATGTTTTGTATGTATATTCTTCCTGCAAAAGATCCGTGATCTCTGCTGCTTCTTTCGTGGATTCACAGGTTACCAGCACCTCGTACTGTGGTTTGGAAACCGCCCATACTATAATAGCAAACACAATCAGGATGCCGGCCGCCGCCGCGATGATCATCGTTTTTTGTCTGGACGTGAATTTATTCCACCATTCTAGCAATTTCTTCGGTATCTCTTTTAAATTGTCAACCATGAACATTATCCCCTGTTTTCATTTCCATTTATGAAAACCTATTGTATCTACAATACCCTTCTAAGTATTTATATCTGAATCTGCATCAGTTCTTTATACGCCTCTAATATCTTATCCCTCACGGCTACCGTATAGGACAGGGCAGTGGATGCCTTTCCCAGTGCAATCGTAAGGTCATGGGTATTGTCCGTTTCTCCCATAGCAAGTCGTAATTCTTCATTTTCTGCATCTGACAATAGGGCATTGGTCGTATTCAGGTTCTCCATTGCCGTTGTCAAAAATGAGCCAAACTGCTCGGATTCCGGAGTTTTTGTCACATTGCTTCCGGCAAGTTGCTGCCCGGTTGCTTCTTTTACCGCTCCGGATGAAATATTGTATAATGATGTGATATCCATTGTACTTTATCCTTCCTTGCTTTCTCTTTTTGTAATCGTTATATATCAGTTATGTAATATTTATATTACTGTCCCATGGACAAGCCCTTCATTGCCATTGCCTTATAGGAATCAAATGCCGTTGCATTGGCTTCGTACGCACGGCTTGCATCGATCAAATCCGTCATCTCTGTGATGATATTGACATTCGGATAGGTCACATAACCATTTTCATCCGCATCCGGATGGGAGGGATCGTATACCTTATTGCCCTCTGTGGAATTGTCCTCGAAAGTCCCGCTTACTTTTACACCATTTGCCATATAACGGCTCGTTCTCTCTCCAAAAATGGAAGAAAAAGTTGCAGGATATTTGCCGTCTTTTTCCGAAAAAGTCACTACCTTACGCACATAAGGAGTGCCATCCTCCGTTCTTGTCGTGTTGGCATTGGCAACATTCTGTGCAATCACATCCATGCGGTAACGCTGTGCGGTAAGACCGGATGCATTAACACTAAAAGTATCAAACATTCCCATGATCTATTCCTCCTATTTCATTACACTCTTTAAATTGGTAAACTCTGTAGTCAGAGAATTCATCAGTCCTTCATACTTCATCTGATTGGAAGCAAGATATACCTGTTCCATCTCAGGATCCACATTATTTTCATCCATGCGGTATGAAAAATTGCCATAATCCGTAAACTGTCTTCCGTTCAGACGGTTCAGTTTGAGATTGGATACTTTTTCATCCACGGACGTATAGCGTGAATTGCGCAATTCCCTTTGCAACTGGCTCTCAAAATCAATATCCTGACGCTTATATCCCGGCGTAGTCTGATTGGCGATATTATTTGATATCAGTTCATGTCTCTTCCATGATGCATCTGCTGCTTTATCCAGCACATTAATGTAATCAAATGCGTTTGATGAAAACATAAATACCTCCCTTGCATAACACACGCAAATATACCTTATTACATTATAAAGAAATCTGTAAAAATTACAAGATAATCAGTCAAAAACAGTACTAAAGGACTTATTGTTTTTTACCAATAAGTCCTTTTATTTTGCTTCCATCCATTGAAATATTCATTTGTCGTCCGGTATTCAAAATCCTTTTTGAAAATCGACCGGCTATTTGCTTTATTTATTTATAATTTCTGCCCGAAGCAGATCAATTTGTTCAAAGACTACATCATTCAAGACCTTAATGTAGGTTCCTTTCATGCCGGAGGATCTCGATTCGATCACGCCGGCGCTTTCAAACTTGCGCAGGGCATTGACAATTACACTTCTCGTGATGCCCACACGATCCGCAATCTTGCTGGCTACTAAAATCCCTTCCATGCCGTTTAATTCATCAAAAATGTGTACAATCGCTTCCATCTCCGAATAAGAGAGTGTAGAAATCGCCGATTTGACTACATTTAACTTGCGCGACTCTTCCGCACTTTCTTCATTGACCGCGCGAAGCATCTCCAGTCCGACCACCGTGCTGCCGTATTCGCAGAGAATGATATCATCAATGTCGTAAAGTTCTCCTGCCTTGTAAATAAACAGGGTACCCAGACGCTCTCCTGCAATCTCAATCGGTGCAATGATCGCCGTAAACCTCCTCACATCCGTATTTTCAAAGCCCAGGGTTTCCAGATTTACGTTTTCTTTCGTCGACAAAACAGAAAGCATACGTTCGTTCAGCATCGTGTCAATAAAGCCACCTACTTTATCCTTGATCAGTTCGTGAATCACTTCCACGTCGGAATTGTTGTCCACACCAAGGACTTTACCTTTGCGGCTGATTACCAAAACATTGCTTTTTAAAATCTCCTGCATAACACTGCAAATATCATTGAATACTACTTTACTGGAATTGTTGTTATGCAAAAGTTTTCCGATCTTTCTTGTTTTATCAAGTAACTGTACACTGCTCATCCGCATTACCTCCAAACATAGATATAGTGTACCATTTCTTTTTGGTTATATCAAGAAAATTTTGCTTTTTTTTGCAAATTTTCAGATAATTGTTTCGTCGTAACCCCATTTATAACTTGTTTATTATTTCACAAAACCGCACTGCTCATTCATGCAAAGAAGTTTATTTCCTTTTTCCAGTAACAGGGATCCGCATTTGGGGCAGATTTCCTTGGACGGTTTCTGCCATACCATGAAATCACATTCCGGATTGTCGATACATCCGTAATATTTTCTACCCTTCTTTGACTTTTTCATCACGATATCCTTGCCGCATTTCGGGCACTGCACGCCTATTTTTTCAAAATATGGCAGTGTGGAACGGCAGTCAGGGAATCCGCTGCATGCCAAAAATCTGCCGTGCGGACCGTATTTGATCAACATGGGTCTGCCGCAGACAGGGCAGTTTTCTTCCGAAACTTCGTCACGGATCTCCACTTTTTCCAGTTCTTTTTCTGCATTATTAACCGCTTCATCCAGATCCGGATAGAAATTGGAAATAACGGTTTTCCATGCCACATCACCGGATTCAATGGCATCCAGAAGTGTTTCCATGGTAGCGGTGAAATTCACATCCACAATGGAAGGAAATGCTTCTTTCATAATCTGGTTAACCACTTCCCCCAGTTCCGTTACATATAAATTTTTGTTTTCTTTTACAATATAACGCCTTGCTAAAATGGTCGTGATGGTCGGGGCATAGGTACTCGGTCTTCCGATCCCCAGTTCTTCCAGCGCACGTACCAGCGTTGCTTCCGTATAATGTGGCTGCGACTGTGTAAAATGCTGCTTTTCTTCCAGATCTTCCATTTCCAGTGTCATACCGTTTTCAATCTGTCTTAAAACATTGCCGCCAACTGCTTTTTCTTCATCCTGATCCGTGTACACACTCATAAATCCTTCAAACAAAACCTTACTCGTTGAAGCACTGAATCTATGTGCGCCACACTCAATCTTAACTGCCAGTGTCTCATATTCTGCGGCTGCCATACGGCTTGCCACGAAACGTTTCCAGATCAGTTGATACAGACGGAACTGGTCACGGGAAAGGGATTCTTTGATCATTGCCGGCGTTCTGGTAATATCCGTCGGGCGAATCGCCTCATGCGCGTCCTGAATCTTTTTTTCATTCTTTTTCTGATCCTGTGGACCGGCTGCATATTTTTCACCATATGCCTGCGAAATATATTCTTTTGCCAACTTTTCCGCTTCATCCGATACTCTTGTGGAATCCGTACGCAGATAGGTAATCACACCCACCGTTCCGCTTCCTTTGATATCCACGCCTTCATACAACTGTTGCGCCAGCCGCATGGTCTTTTGTGTAGAATAATTCAATACCTTGCTGGCTTCCTGCTGCAAAGTTGATGTAGTAAACGGAAGCGGTGCTTTCTTTACGCGCATTCCGGTCTTTACATCCGTCACACAATAAGTACCCTTCTTTAATTCTTCCGCAACTTTATCCGCTTCTTCCTTGGATTCCAGTTCTTTTTTTTCTTCGGTTCCTGTATATTTTGCCGTAAATGCCTTCTTATCCCCCGGCACCTTGAAATTTGCTTCCAATGTCCAGTATTCCTTGGGAATAAATGCAGCAATTTCTTCTTCCCTGTCACAGATAATGCGAAGGGCAACAGACTGCACTCTTCCTGCACTTAAGCCCCTCTTTACTTTTGCCCACAAAACAGGGGAAATACGGTATCCCACCATTCTGTCCAGGCATCTTCTTGCCTGTTGTGCATCCACCAGATCCATATCGATCGAGCGTGCATTTTTCAGGGATTCTTTTACCGCATTCTTGGTAATCTCATTAAAAGTAATACGGTAGACTTTTTTATCTTCCAGTTTTAATGCATGATATAAATGATAGGAAATTGCCTCTCCTTCACGGTCAGGGTCAGTTGCCAGATATATTTTTTCTGCTTTCTTTACTTCTTTACGGAGTTTTGCCAAAATATCACCTTTTCCCCTGATTGTGATATACTTCGGCTCATAATCATGTTCCACATCAACACCCAGCGTACTCTTTGGCAGGTCACGCACATGTCCGTTGCTTGCTGCAACCGTATAATTTGCACCCAGAAATTTCTGAATCGTCTTTACTTTTGCCGGTGATTCCACAATTACTAAATACTTTGCCATCTCTTCTCCATCCTATTTTTGTTTGGGATTCCCCTCTTGGAATCTATCTGTACAGCATGTTCTGTCTAATATTCTGCACATAACGCACTCACTATACACCAAAGAATTTAGAATCGCAAGAAAAAAATATTATTAATGAAAAAAACAGTACCGGATTGTCCGATACTGTTTTTATGAAGCACGGGGGATTCGAACCCCCGACAACCTGATTAAAAGTCAGGTGCTCTACCGACTGAGCTAGTGCTCCGCATCCTATTCATAATGCATCTTTAACTGGGCTAGTTGGATTCGAACCAACGTATGCAGCAGTCAAAGTGCTGTGCCTTACCGCTTGGCGATAGCCCACTATTGGCTTGACACCAGGGTGGATACAGGGATTCGAACCCTGGGCCTCCAGAGCCACAATCTGGCGCGCTAACCAACTGCGCTATACCCACCATGTGAACAATCCTCTAACAGAACTGTTCCAATGTGCTCGAAGGGATTCGAACCCCCGACCCACGGCTTAGAAGGCCGTTGCTCTATCCAACTGAG
>CAYLSH010000084.1:0-8602 GCA_964386235.1 uncultured Lachnospiraceae bacterium
AATTTTAAATGGAAAGCCTCAGCCCCAACCACCACATCCTGTAAAGCCCATGGTGTTTTCTGTTACGACACCCCATGTACTTCATGGAAATGGACCGACAACGCAACCACAGTAAACACCATAACCGATTCAAACAAATGATAATCCTAAAGGGGTTATTTTTTGCATAAAAATATAACCGCAAAATTAATTCACAAGTGACAAGCGATGGACATATTCATACTATAATAATATTGAATAGTTTTACTAGATACAGTTTTAAAATGTTCAGCCATAAATTTTCCTCACTCGCAATTTTATAGCTTCATAATAGCACAGATTAGTATTGTTTGGAATCATTGCTGATTAGAACGATAAAGTAGGCATCTGATCCAAATAACCCAACCGGTACAGCGGGCACAGCCGGACAAATCAGCGCGCTTCAAGGAAAAAGCAGAGAACCGGATTTCAAAAGTAATAGAAGAGATAGAAAAATTACAGAAGCTATCTATCATGGAAGGACAATGGAAAGAATATCAGTCAACGAATAATCATAAAGATAGTAGCAAGAGAAAAAAGGCAGGAAATAATTTGAAAAATGCTACCGGACATAGTCAGTGTGACGCGTTACAATCCCACACCCGGTTAGGAGTAGAGAAAGAAATACTGATAAACATAATTAGTTTATTAGTTACTACCGGGAATTTAACAGAAACAGAGGGAATCAAGATAAAGCAATTGATTTCTAATGCGAAGAGCAGGAGGTTGTAACAATGGCTTATGATAACATTAATTTAAACAGTTCCTTAAGAGTTGTAATTTACAATAGATGTTCGACAGAGGAACTGGCGCAGGTAGATGCATTAGAAAGACAGGTAGAATACAGTAGAGATTATTGTTTAAAACGTAATTGGACAATAGTACATCAATATATAGAAGCTAAATCCGGCACCAGTGCAGAACATCGCTACGAATACAGAAAATTATATGCAAGTTTGTCAACGATGGATTACGATTTGGTTGTAGTTAAGTCGCAGGACAGATTGATGCGAAGTGATTTAGAGTGGAATTTATTCATAAGAGAATTATTGAAAACAGGTAAAAGATTATTCTTTTACATAGATAACAAATTGTATAATCATGAACAGGACCATATGGTCTATAGTATGATTTCAAAATTCAATGAGTTTCAGAGTGTCATGCTTTCAGAAAAGATAAGGGATGCACATGCAAAAAGGCAGGAATTTAAAACTGGGATCAATATATGCAGGGAAATGTTTGGATGGGACAAAGTAGAAACAAATGTATACAAGATAAATGAAGAAGAGGCGGCTGCAATCAGAGAAGCATTTGAACTTGTGCGAGGCGGCATGGGATTTTATCGTTTAGCAAAGTATATGTATGAAAAAGGTTATCGTTCAAAGGGAACATCCGGAACCAGGAGCATGGAGCCGGGGATGATATCTGCTACATGGTGGAGAAATGGCTGTATCTATAATCCAAGGATGCATGGAACAATTGTAATGAACAAGGATAATATGAATTTTTGGACGAAGAAAAGAGAGCAGAATCCGGAGGAAGATTGGATATACTATGAAAATGCACTGCCGGCTATCGTTAGTAAAGAGTATCAGGAAGAAACCATAGAAATGCTTAAAAGCAGAGGATACAAGACAGGCGTAGAGGATAGAGTACTAATGAGAAAGCATTTATATACAAACAAAATTGTATGTAAATCATGTGGTTGTTATTATTATCGTTATAGAGTGAAAACAGGAACACCAAATGAATTGAAGAACTGGAAATGCTCAAAGAAAATTCAGCTAGGACAAGAACAATGCAACAACATTGTAATAGAAGAAACAGTTTTAAGTGAATTGATAGACAAGAAGGCAAAAGAGAAGTTTAAGAAGTTGTTTCAAAAAGACACAGGCATTATAGATAAGGCTATGAAATACATAGAAATTGCTCTAAAGGATGATTCAAGTGATAGTATTTTATGTAACTTGGAGGAAGAACTACAACGACAGGAAAAGAAAAAAGATATCTTATTCAATAAATTAACAGATGGTGTAATAAATGATTCTGACTTTAGAGAATATAATGAAAAGCTTCAAAATGAAATTCAGAAGCTTACAGATAAGGTAGAAGTTCTAAAGAGTATGAGATATTCATATAATGATTACAAGGCTAAACTTGAGAAGATTAGAAAAGTATTATATAATGGCTCAATGGAGCAGGATGCAATTACCATGCAATTAAAAAATATAATTGAAAAGATAGTAGTTGAGCCGGATAGTCATATTACTGTATTCTTTGAAAAGGACAAGTTGAGTGATTTATTAGGTTTATACAATGTAATAGAGATTGTTAACAAGATAGATAAAGGTATATTTACACTGGAATTTGAGTATCGCAGGGAGAAGAAATGGGAGAAGCAGAGGCGTGAGACAAACGGGAAAGTGTTGGAATTATTTTCAAAAAATCCGAACTTGAAAATCCCGGATTGCGCTAAGATTTTAAATATGAAATACAGTTATATTTACACTTCTGTTGCACAGTTGCGTAAAATAGGAAAATTAGAGCATAAACAGTTAGATTTTAATACAGGTATATGGATAGTAAAGTAGTCGGAACAGTAGAGCCTTTTAATTTAGGTATCAAAATAAGAACACTGTTAACCCGGTTTTTGTGAACGTGGGTCTGAGGCTGGGAAGCGAACGCTTTTATGAATATTTTGAAAAATTCGGTCTGCTATCCAAAACCGGCATCGATCTGCCGGGAGAAGCAGGTACCATTATGCATGAGAAGGATAAAATCGGATTGGTGGAACTGGCGACGATTTCTTTCGGACAGTCATTTCAGATTACACCCATTCAGGTTATTACAACGGTTTCATCCCTGATCAATGGCGGAAAACGCATTACACCCCATCTGGCGGTAAAAACGGTGGATGATGAGGGAAATGTCAAACGTGTTTTTCAATATGACAATGACAAAGAGATTCTTTCCGAAGAAACCAGTGCACAACTTCGTGATATTCTTGAAAAAGTAGTAAGCGAAGGCGGCGGCAAAAATGGTGCGGTGGAAGGCTTTTCCATCGGCGGAAAGACGGCTACGAGTGAAACCCTGCCGCGAGGAAGGGGGAAGTATATTTCCTCTTTTATCGGATTTGCCCCTGCGAATGATCCGCAGGTTATTGCGATCGCGATCATTAACCACCCACAGGGAACCTATTATGGAGGAACAATCGCCGCACCCATCATACGGCAGCTGTTTCAAAATATTCTTCCTTATTTAGAGGAAATGGATTATAATGATTCGATAGGCAGTTGAAATATTACCTAATAGGAAAAGAGGATTAACATAACATGACAGTAACAGGAAAAAAAGTATTGGTTGCCGGATGCGGCATCAGCGGAATGGCTTCGGCATCGTTACTATACAGGGTTGGTGCGGAAGTGATCCTGTTTGATACCAATGAAAATATGAACAAAGGAGATATTTTAGAAAGACTGGATAAAGAAGTCCGTGCAGAGATTGTTTTGGGAAAGATAGAAGATGATCTGGCGGACCAGTTGGAACTGGTGGTGTTAAGTCCCGGCATTGCGACGGATGCCGATTTTGTCTTGGAATTAAAACAACGTGGCATCACAATCTGGGGCGAGATAGAGCTGGCTTATCAGTTTGCAAAAGGGCGTGTGGCGGCGATCACAGGAACCAACGGTAAGACCACGACAACAGCACTGACCGGAGAGATCATGCGCAATTATTTTAAAAGTGTGTTTGTTGTAGGAAATATTGGAAATGCATATACAAAAGAAGCACTTTATACGCAGGAAGATTCGGTAACGGTGGCGGAGATCAGCAGTTTCCAACTGGAAACGATACAGGACTTTTGCCCGCATGTAGCGGCAATCCTGAACATTACACCGGATCATCTGAATCGCCATCACACCATGGAAGAGTATGTCAGAGTAAAAGAATCCATTGTGAAAAATCAGACAAAAGATGATTTTTGCGTGCTGAATTATGAGGATCCCTACACAAGGGAATTTGGCAGTCAACTGAAGGGACGTGTGATCTGGTTTTCTTCTGCCCGGAAGCCGGAAAATGGTTTTTATCTGGATGAGGATGAGATTTGTAAGGTTGTGGACGGGAAGAAGGAAGTTTTACTCAACATAGCAGAAACCAAACTTTTAGGCGTTCATAATATGGAAAATATCATGGCTGCCATCGCGATCTGTGAGGCTTTTGGTGTGCCGATGCATGTCATTTTGGATTCTGTGCGTGCCTTCAAAGCGGTGGAACACCGAATTGAGTTTGTGGCAACCAAAAAAGGAGTGGATTATTACAACGATTCGAAGGGAACCAATCCCGATGCGGCAATTAAGGGAATCCGTGCCATGAACAAGAAAACGATCCTGATTGGCGGGGGATATGATAAAGAAAGTACCTATGATGAATGGATTGAAAGTTTTGACGGTAAAGTCAAACTTTTGGTTCTGATCGGACAGACAAGGGAAAAGATTGCCGAATGTGCCAAAAAACACGGCATGCAGAATATTGTTTTGGCGGATACGTTTGAAGAGGCAATGGATATCTGTGTGAAAGAAAGCAGACCGGGCGAGGCGGTATTGCTTTCGCCGGCGTGTGCAAGCTGGGGAATGTTTCCCAATTATGAAGTGCGGGGGAAACGCTTTAAAGAAATGGTGCATGCCATAGAAGATTAGAATCGGAAAGGGGCTGTTTGGATGCAGACTCAGAGAGGAAGAAGGCGTTCGGGGGAATACTATTTTGATTACAGTCTGGTTTTTATTGTCCTGTTTTTATTGGGATTCGGACTGATTATGGTGTATTCTGCAAGCGCTTACGAAGCATCGGTCTCCGAGAAATTGGGGTATGATGCGGCATATTATTTCAAAAAACAGGCGATGGCGGCGGCGTTGGGCCTGGCAGCCATGGTGGTGGTTTCTAAGATTCCCTACCATTTCTGGGAGAAATTTGCCATACCTGCCTATATTGTTTCCGCAGTACTGATTATATTGGTTCTTACACCGCTCGGATATGAAGCAAATGGTGCAAGACGATGGCTGAGACTGGGGATTTCCATTCAGCCGGCGGAGATAGCCAAACTGGCAATGATTTTATTCTTATCCAGTTTCATATACAGCATGGGCAATGCGATCCGTACAAGAAAAGGATTCCTGGTCGTTCTTTGTGTTCCGCTTCCCATCTGTGCACTGGTATGGTTTATTACGGAAAATATGAGTTCAGCGATCATCATCTTTGGAATCGCGTTACTGATGCTGTTTGTAGCGAGCCCCGATTATAAAAAGTTTTTTCTTATCGCGGTTATCGGTGTGGTAGCGGTAGTGTTATTTGTTTTTGCTTTCAAGCAACTCGAAGGCTCCGAACTTTTAGGTGTCCGTGGTGCGCGTGTGTTGGCGTGGATGGATCCGGAAGCCTATGCATCCGGGAAAGGGTTCCAGACACTTCAGGCATTGTATGCCATCGGATCCGGAGGGATCTTTGGGAAGGGTCTCGGACAGAGTATGCAGAAACTGGGATTTTTGCCGGAGATTCAGAATGATATGATCTTTGCGCTGGTGTGTGAAGAATTAGGATTGTTTGGCGGTATTGCCATTGTTTTGATGTTTCTTTTACTCATCTGGCGTTTTATGGTGATCGCCAATAATGCATCCGATCTGTTTGGCGCATTGCTGGTAGTGGGTGTTCTTGGACATATTGCGATTCAGGTTATTTTAAACATCGCCGTTGTAACCAATACGATTCCCAATACCGGAATTTCCCTTCCTTTTATCAGTTACGGTGGTTCTTCGGTCATGTTCCTTTTGATTGAGATCGGTCTGGTGCTGAGTGTGGCAAGAGGAATCCGTGTAAAGGACTAGTGTAAAAAACGATGTACTAGATACGAAATCCATTTCCGTGAATACAATAGTATTAAGAATTGTTTTTCCGGAAGGTAGAGCATGGAAAGTATTCATGTGAAAGGGAGAAAACCGCTTAAGGGTGAAGTGACGATACAGGGATCTAAGAATGCGGTACTGCCCATTTTGGCGGCTACCATACTGACAAAAGGAAAATGCCGCCTGAAGAATTGCCCGTGCATATCCGATGTGGAATGTATGTGTGAACTGCTCTTGAAAGTGGGCTGTTATGTTTTCCGGGAGGGTAGAGATCTGATCGTGGATACTTCCACCATAAAAGGAACGGTTCTTTCGGGGGACGCGGTCAGCTGCATGCGTTCTTCCATTATTTTACTGGGTCCCATGCTTGCACGGTGTCAGGAGATCCGGATCGATTATCCGGGTGGCTGTGTGATCGGGGAACGTCCCATTGATATGCATCTGGATCTGATAAAAAAGATGGGTGCGGCTCTTTTTGTGGAGGGTATGCAGATATCGGCAGAAGCAGAGCACCTGACAGGCGGGGAAATATCCCTTGCTTTTCCCAGTGTGGGTGCGACGGAAAACGGAATCCTGTGTGCGGTTCTGGCAAAGGGAAAAACCGTTTTGAAAGGATGTGCCAGGGAACCGGAGATTGTACACCTGTGTCATTTTTTACAGTCGGCAGGTGCCAAAATAAAGGGAATCGGAGAAGGCAGGCTGGAGATAGAAGGTGTCAAACGCCTGTATCCGGTTGAATACGAAGTGCCGGCAGACCGGATTGTGGCCGGAACCTATCTGTTTTCGACGGTGGCAGCAGGCGGGGAGATTTCTTTGGTAAATGCACCGGTGGAGGAAATGAGCGCTGCGGTAGATGCAGCAACGCAAATGGGAGCCGAGGTTTTTGCAACCGGTACTCACATGACCGTTGTACAAAAAGCAAGACCTGCGGCGGTTGATATGATAAAAACAAATGTGTATCCGGGATTTCCGACGGATCTGCAATCGCTTCTGATGGTGGCACTGGCATGCGCCGAAGGAGAAAGCATTCTGGAAGAAACTATTTTTTCGGACCGTTTTAAAATAGCAAAGGAATTAAACCGGATGGGTGCGGATATCCGGATTCGTGATAAATGTGCATATATAAAAGGAAGAGAGACGCTTGTGGCAGGAGACCTTTTCGCAAAAGATCTGCGTGGCGGAGCGGCACTGGTGCTTGCCGGCATCTGCGCAGAAGGTGAAAGCAGAATCCACGACTGTCATTATATCGAACGCGGATATGAGGACATCTGCGGAGATTATCGTAAACTGGGCGTGACAATAGGAAAAACAGGCAGGACAGCAATTGGGCAATCGTAAAAAAGTAAAAAAGAAGAAAAAACAAAAACAGAATACACTTTATCTGCCAAAACACGAACCGTTTTATGCGGGTCTGATGGAGAAAACGGGTTACTATCTGAAAAAGTGGGGAATTCCTTTGTTCATTCTTGCGGTAATTGTGGCAGCCATCTTTGCCGTTACACAATTTTTTACAATTCATACCGTAATTGTAGAGGGCAATGTGCATTATTCGGATGAAGAAATTCAGGAGATGATATTAGGAGGCAGACTGGGACGTAATTCCATTTACCTGTCTCTGAAATATCATAACAAACAGATGGAAGATATTCCTTTTGTGGAGACCATGGATGTAAAGATTCTTTCCCCTACTTCCGTTAAGATCACGGTCTATGAAAAGAGCATGGCGGGGTTTGTGGAATACATGGGGCAGTATTTTTATTTTGATAAGGATGGGACGGTTGTGGAATCTTCGGATGTAAAAACCATGGGCGTTCCCCAGATCAAGGGACTGGCATTTGATCATATCGTTTTGCTGGAAAAACTGCCGGTGGAGGATGATACGATCTTTAATCATATTCTGGATATCTCCCAGCTCCTTGATAAATACGGAATCAGTGCACAACAGATTTATTTTGACAAGAATTATGAGATCACGCTGTATTTTGATCAATGCCGTATCAAATTGGGAAACACGGATTATATTGATGAAAAAATCATGAAATTAAAAATGATTCTTCCGGATATAGAAGGAAAGAAGGGCGTGCTCAGAATGGAGAATTATCCTTCCCAGTCAGCAGATGTAACTTTTGAACTGGAAAAATAATGAAAAAATCTGTTTTTTAAGAAAAAACCTTTAGAATATTTGAAAAAAAGATTGCGTAAAAACGAAAATGATTATATGATAAAAAATAGGAATTTATGAGTGGATGAAGGAGGAAGTACCTTTGTTAGAGATTAAGACAAGTGACGCAAGTTCCGGAGCCAAGATTTTAGTGGTTGGTGTAGGCGGCGCCGGTAACAATGCTGTGAATAGAATGATTGATGAAAGTATCAGCGGTGTAGATTTTATTGGAGTAAATACGGACAAGCAGGCTCTTTCTTTATGTAAGGCACCCAAGTTATTACAGATTGGTGAGAAACTGACCAAAGGTCTTGGTGCGGGTGCAAAGCCTGAGATCGGTGAAAAAGCAGCAGAAGAAAGTTATGATGAACTTTTAAATGCACTCCAGAATTACAACATGGTCTTTGTAACCTGTGGTATGGGAGGCGGTACCGGAACGGGTGCTGCTCCGGTAGTAGCCAAGATTGCGAAGGATCTGGGTATTCTTACCGTTGGTGTTGTAACAAAGCCCTTCCGTTTTGAAGCAAGAGCA
>CAYLSH010000085.1:0-3763 GCA_964386235.1 uncultured Lachnospiraceae bacterium
CTCACGGAGTGTTTCTTATGTAACAGGTAATTTCAGGGAAATTTCCTGTTGCATAAGAAAAAGGCCGTCCATCAGACAGCCCTTTGCACTTATTTACTCTTTTTGGAAAATAAAGACTGGCGTGCTCCATGTCTCGCTTCCCTGTTTGCCAGTACATCATTTACCGTGTCCATGCGCAGACCGGCATCGATAAAATCACAATATTTACAGAAAGGATAATTCTGACGACCGCTTGCAATGGCAGTTCTGATCTTCTGATACTCCTCACTGTTCCATGCTTCTTTGAGTGCAACCTTATTCAAATCCGCAAGTGTGGTCACTTCAAAATTGTCACAGCAGCAGATTCCCATTCTTCCATCCGGGAAGATGAACATGTCCGTAAACGGCATCAGACAGGTTTCTTTCACGATCTTGGATGCGTTCTGTTTATTGGGTGCACTGCCCGCACGGTTGGTAAGTACCGCATCCATGTAACGCATCTGGATCAGCAGTTCCACATTGGCAAATTCCTCTTCGTGGGCTTTTGCATAATCGTAGATTTCCTGCACATTATCATGTAATTTCATATCCCGGCAGTAATTGTTAATGATCAACTGATCCACATAGGGAATGATTTCCTTTACTTTATCCACATTTAGGAGAAGTCCGTTGGAAGAAAGGAAGATAAAGCAGTCCGGCAACTGTTCCCGGCAATACTTATGAAACTCTACAATACGGGTGTCCAGCCACGGCTCATTATTGCCATACAGTGTCAGATGCCCCTTGTACCCCCAATCCCGCAACTGGTCAATGATCTTGTAAAAAAGTTCCTCTTCCATACGTTTGTAGGGACGCTTTTCTGCATTTTTGTTTGCGGTACAGAATGAACAGGTACTGTTACAACGGTTGATCGTTTCTAAATTGACCACAAGTGGATGCGGAACCTCTTTTTGCCCCATAAAATGGTCTATATAACGTTTCTGTGAATTTCTTCTTGTCAAAAACTGTAATTTCAAATAACTTTCAGAGGAAAAGCCCGGCAATCTCTTCTGCATTTCCCAGCCTAATCTCCCCATAAAATTATGATAAGCAACTGACATAAGTAGTCCTCTTCTTTCTCTCTATATAACGGTGTATACTACCTTTCTTACACGGTAAAGTCTTTTGACATATTAGCATCTTGCCTTTTTCTTGTCAATAAATGCCACTTTTTAGCAGGCGGGACGGCTATTTCGCAACTTCATATACCCGGATTTCATACGGCGAAGCCGGATGCGTATAAGTTCCTTTCAGCACAAGTCCCAGTTCTTCCTGATTCGAGATCTCTACTCTTGAAAAAATGTATCTTCCGCCCAAATTAACAAATGCTTCCGGATCGATTCCCAGACTCTTATCTTCCAATTCCAGATTGCGGTATGGCGCATAAGAATCTTCTCCGGATGGGGAAAATACATATGCCCGCGCTCCCCAGTCATCATAATACTCCCTCGCCCATGCATTGGTCTGTAAAGCAGGAGCGATCACTTTTCTAAAATCCTCTTTGTATTGTTTACTGTAAAAACCAAGGTATCCGTCCAACGTGGCAATGTCATTAAACTCCAAAACGGCAGGATGCATCCCGTATGCCACCGCCCATTCTCCCGAATAACCGATTTCTTCCTTGATCTCCTCAAACAGTTCTTCCGAGAAAAATTCCCGATAATTCAGATCCTTCGGTTGTGTCTGTTTTACAATTCCATAAGCATTATAATAACAGGTATGGTAAAAATCATTGTATGTCTGCGGCATAAACATCACGATCAGCAGTGCCGCTAACGCTGCAATATTGGCAAGCCATATCCCTTCTTTTTTCCCCGTGTCATACAACCTCTTTAAAAGAAGGAAAAAGAGGGCATACCATAAAAAGGAATTGAAAAACAACGTACGGTTAAACTGAAACCCTTCTAACTGGGGAACCAACGTAAAGATCAATTCCCGAAATCCTTCCCAATAATAACTTCCATAGATCAGCACATTAAAAATAAGGAAAAGGAACACCAGATTACAGGGATCCGTTCCCATCTTCTTATATTCTTTTTTTCGCAGATAACCCACATTGATTACCACGATACCGATCAGACAAACCCAGAATACAAGGTAAAAATGAGAATCCTGTGCATGAAAAATCGTCTTAGCAAAGACCTCTCCCATCGTTTTTAGATTCTCACACAGGGTATACGAACCCTCAACCATACTGCTTCGTATCGTAATCTCATCTCCAAAGAGCATCTCCTGAAACAGGCGATGTTCAAACAATACATATCCCAACGCAAGCACCACGCAGGAAAGAAAAGTTCTGCCCGGAAATCGCTTGTCCTTAATCCATAAAATGAAAACTGCACACACAATATAGGCAAGGATAAAAAAACCAAAGTACGAAAAATAAGAAAGAAGCGGATACAAAAACACAGCTAAAAACAACCATTTATCCGGTTTTCTATATATCCGGCGGAGCAAATAAACGATAAGGGGAATGGAGGTAAAGCAGATTCCATATGCCGGGAAAACCGGAATCAAGGCAAACGCTGCGGCGATCACACAGATGATCGGACGATAAACCACATATTTTTCTCCATAAATATCCTTTGCAAGGAGGCAGAAGGAAAAGATGCCGATTACAATCTTGAGTGCATAGCCCGCCATATATGCCCAAAAGTTAGGAAGTATGTAATACAGAATATTATATAAGGAAAACTCCGATCCCAGATTGTCCCTGCTGACACCGCCAAGCATAGGGATCACTGCATCCTTTGCAAAAAAACTGTCCGTGTTCTTTAACATTTTCAACTGTGTCACAAACAGGTCCAAATTATCATGTACCGCCAGATAAGAATCTTCCCGAAAGAAAAGAAATACTGCCGCCTGTAAAAAAAGCAACCCTCCGATCACGAAAAGGTACCAGTTCTTTTCCATTGTTTTCCATATCTTTTTCATTCTAATCTCCATTCATACTACTCTGTAGTCACTCTGCAAATGTGGCATAAGCTTCTTTATAATGGTCTTTTACATACAATTCTATCGTTTCCGAACCTAAAACCGCTTCCAATACTCGGATCTTTTCGCTTTCCGCATTCTCCGGTATGGTAACAAGACATGCGGCAAGCAGTTTTGCACTTTCCATCTGCCCGGTTTCTTCTGCCAGCATGTCTTTGTGTGGTTCTAGTCCTGCCAAGATTGCCTGATTGGCTCCCATAACGCAATAGTCACACTGTTCTAGACACGCCTTTGCCGTATCCTGCGTATATTCCACAAACGTAACATGATACGCATCTTCTGTAATATCTTCTGTGGATACCGTAAGTCCCAGTCCTTCTTTCAGTGTAAGATATCCCATGTCCCGTAAAAAGGACAATGCTTTTGCCTGATGCGTTTCTTCAGCCGGTATTCCCACGGTGATCCCGTCCGTATACTTTGTTAAATCATCATTTAACCTTGAATATATTCCATATTTTTCATAGATAACAGGTGTTACTGCAATGAGGTTTGTTTCCTGCACATCATTATGACTTTCCAGATACGTTTCATGTGCAAACAAATGTGCATCCAGCGTCCGGTTTAAAAGATCCTGATTGAGGAGGGTAAGATCATCATAGGTAACCACATTCAGTTCCCATCCATCCTTTGCCAGTAAAATCTTTGCCTGTGTAAGTAATTCGCTGTAGGGTATTCCGACCGTTCCCACGGTGATGCTCCCCTGAGCATCCGGCAAAGCATCCGGTTCCTCTTCCAATGCGATCTCTTCCAC
>CAYLSH010000085.1:3863-8485 GCA_964386235.1 uncultured Lachnospiraceae bacterium
TCCCCTGAGCATCCGGCAAAGCATCCGGTTCCTCTTCCAATGCGATCTCTTCCACCTGTATCAGCGCATTTTCACTTTCTGTTTCTTTTGCCGGAGAGCATGCTGTCATACATGCAGTCACGCATACAATCATACATATAAAGGCACATATACCCGGCAACATGCCTGTTTTTATCATTTTTCTTCTCATTTTTTCCTTCCTTACGCAACCTTTTTATTATACCATATATCTTACTCGCAGACCATCCCGTAATGTCTCATTTTTCTCAATAATGTCAGTATTCTGCAAGTTATCCTTCACAGTTTCTTCCATTTTTTGGCATCTTCCTGCAAACTTGCAAGTGCCTTCTGCTGCGTTTTTTTTGCAAAATACGATCGCATTTTATTCATCAACGGCATTTTCACCGGCATTATTTTACTTTTGTTTTATCACGATTAAACATGTTCCAACCGCAATGCAAAAATCCGAAATATTGAATACAATCGTTTTTATTTTCCCCGGTACCTTAGGAAACATGAGGTAGTCCACAACATATCCCCTCCGGATGCGGTCATAGGTATTCGAATACGCTCCTCCCAGTAAAAAAGCCAGCCCAAGACGCAGTTGTTTGTTTCCGTATTTTGTGAAAGTCAAAAGAAAAAGTGCACTCAAAAACACCGTCAGCAACACGGAAACTGCCTTCACGATCAGCGGACGTTTTTCACCACTGTTTAAAAAAGCACCATAATTATGATAGGTGGTAATCCGTACATTGCCACCCGCATATTCCTTTGTATCTTTTGTTTCTTCTCTTTTTTTCTTGATCAGGGTTTCCATTAAAAAAATGCCTGCTGACAATAAAAAATAGTGCATAGTTTTCCTTTCTTTTTCCCATACTAGTTTTATCTGTATTACCGGTTTTATCTGTATTACCGGCATTATCTGTATATACCTGTTTGCCCTTTCCATACAGGTTTTCTCTGTATAGAAAGACATTTTCCGTATCGGTTTTGCCCATATTTTGAGGGCCTAATATAGAATAGGAGAGTTTATGAAACACATTTCCTCATCATTACAAGATAATATTAACATGCTGCACGAACTTTTGCCACTATCGAAAAGTTTCGATCTGCTGACAAGAAAGATCACGCTCTGTAATCTGGACAGTTTTTTCATTGGAATCAACGGCTATTGTGACGATAAAGTCCTGCATACTCTTTTTAAAGACTTACAGGCAATGGATTTTTCACAGGATGTAAATCAGGACAGCATGCCGGAGATCATCGAAAAACTCACACATGCATTCCCGGTCGGGCAGGTGCAGCATTACGATACCTTCTCCCCGCTTATTTTTAATCTCCTAAGCGGCACCATCCTTCTGTTTTTTGAAGGCATAAATGTCGGTTTCAGCATTGATGTGCGGGAATACCCGGTTCGTGGCATTGAAGAGCCGGAAAATGAAAAAGTCATCCGCGGAGCAAAGGATGGCTTTGTAGAAACGCTATTGTTTAATGCAAATTTAATTAGAAGAAGAATCCGCTCTCCTCACCTTACTTTTGAGATATTTACCGTAGGAAGTCAGAGCAAAACCGACGTTTCCATCGCCTATATGGATGGAGAGGCTGATCCGACGCTTCTGGATTCGATTCGTCAAAAACTCCGCAATATCCAAGTGTCCGCACTTACCATGGGCACCAAGAGCATGGAAGAACTGCTCGTTCCGCATAAATGGTATCATCCGCTTCCCTCCCTGTTTCGAACGGAACGCCCCGATGTAGCATGTAGTTATCTGCTGGAAGGTTATATTCTTTTAATGGTGGATACCACGCCCTCCGTGCTGATCCTGCCCTGCAGTGTCTTTCAGTTTTCGCAAAGCCCGGAGGATTATTATAAAACTCCCCTGATCGGGAATTATATCCGTTTCTTTCGTTTTTTGTGTGCTATGGCAAGTTTATTTTTGCTTCCGCTCTTTTTGCTGTTAGCATCCAATCCGCACCTGCTGCCCGATGGTATTTCTCTTCTCAAAACAGGCGACTTTTCGCCTCTGCGGATATTTATTTATGTATTGTTTGCGGAGATTGCACTGGATCTTTTTAAATATTCTTCTTCTCACACGCCCTCCGGTTTTTCCGGTTCCTTCTCCATCATCGGCGGTCTTTTGATCGGCGATGTTGCCGTCAAACTGGAATGGGCAAGCAGTGAGATCATATTTTATGCCGCTGCCACCGTATTAGCATCCCTTTCTTTAAGCAGCATTGAATATGCGGATGCCATTCGGATGTACCGTTTGTTTTTGATCCTTTGCACCGGATTTTTGGGGATTTCCGGCTTTCTGGCTGGCTGTGTGTGCATCCTGCTTTCTGTATTTACTACGCCGGGTGTATTTCAAAAGAGTTATTTCTGGCCCCTGTTTCCGTATAATAAAAAGGCACTTCGTGCACTATTATTCCGCTTTCCGACCCGCTACAAACAACCGCCCCAGATCTGGAATCACAAAAGAAAATCATGAATTTCGCAGGCTTGCAAAAGTTCCATACAGATTCAAACGGCCGTATCCCCAGATCCGGTTGGGATAGGTATTGGAAGGTTCCCTTACAGCTCCCCGTATCAGATAATTTTTCAATTCCTGACTACGGATAAATGGCGACCTTCCATCAATGACCGCCCACTGCATAAACTGTGCGGATGCACCTGCCGTAATCGCCGCCGCAAGCGATGCTCCCGTATACGCCGAGATTCTTTTCCTTTCCCCCAGACGATTACCGGCAATCGTAATATTTACTCCCGGTGCCGCCAGATCGGGTTTGATACGTCCGTCACGGCTGTATCCACGCCCGGAATTCTGATAAATGCTGTTATCATAACTATTATATGTACTGACGGTAATCGCATCCGCCGCATAGGAGGGTGCCGTCAATGTAATATTCGGACTTGGCTGCAAAAAGTACACGGGCTGTTTTGTAAAATCCGTGATCGGAAGCCATGCATCAAAGCGAGCATCTGCAATATTGCCCCGGTCATTTACACCAACCGTCCAGATTCCGGGGGTCGGCTTTTCAAAACGAAGCAACACAAGAGCATCCCCCGACCCCTGCGCAATATATTCGTTATAAACGGTGATCACCGTTTCCTCAAACACAAAACGATATCTTAGATTTTCCTGAAAAAGCACCGAAACAGGCGAAATGAATTCCCCGCCCGGTGTTCGTATGGATACCGCAATATCCACCGGTGCCGAAGTCCATATCTGCAGTAAAAATCCCTGCGTACCTTCGGCCACATAAATTTCCATATTTCTGTCGGTTGCATTCTCTTCAATGCCGGCAGTTGACAACATTCCAGCAAAATGATGGGCTGCATTCCCTTCATTCCCTCCTGTGATCACCATGACCCTGCTCTGGGAAGAAGCGATCGTACTCAAATATCTGGAAAAAACGCTGTTTCCCTCATGATCCCGGTAGCCGGATCCCAGCCCCAGACAAAACACAATGGGTCTTTGGAATGCTCTTGCAAAGGAATCCAGATACTTAACCGCCATCATCACATCCGCCGAGGAATACGCCGCCACAGAATCCGGTATCAGATAGTAATCCCGCAGATATTTTTTGGCAGGACGCAGTTTTACCACCAGAATATCCGCCTCATATGCCGGTGACAGATACCCTGCGCCGCCTTCGATTCTGCTTCCTGCCGCTAATGCCGCCAGCCTGGTGCCATGTCCGTCCTCATCCACCGTCTTTATCCGTTCCTGAGGCTCTTCTAAAAGCAGCGCAGCATCAATCTGCTCCCTGGTATATTCCGTACCAATAAAAAAACCCTCCGGTGGTGTTCCCTCCTGCTGCGTCTGATCCCAGATTGCCAAAATACGGCTGCTTCCGTCTTCTTTCCGAAACACTTCATTTTGAAAATTGATACCCGTATCTGCAAACGCAACGATCACGCCCCGTCCCGTCAGGTCCAATGCTGCATCCTGCACCTGCGTGACCCCGGATGCGATCAGAGGCGACGGATCAAACACATCTCCTGCAAAATTCCTTCCGCCATTTCCCACTCCATCGCCGTCTATCTGCAATCCCAACAAATCCGGGAAATAATGATAATCCAAGGAAAGCAGGCTCGTATCCGGCATCTGGTTTCGATTAATCGAGAGGATCCCAAAGCCATCCCCTATCTCCTGATAGCAATAATCCAGATCCGTCCTCTCCCTTGTAAATATCTCATCCAGCGGAAAATCAATGACCCAGTCCACATACTCCTCCGACAACATCTTCTCCCTGCATCCAAGTGCCATACCAATCTCCGTTCCACCAATCTTACATTTTATATTAAGTAATTACGAAACTCCGAAGATTACATAATTGTATATACAACAGCAAACTATTCCACGAGACACGCTCTCGCTGCGCTTCATACGCAGCGGTACATAGAGCGCCAAAATACGCCGCCCAAGTACCGGCGTACTCAGAGCGTCTCGGTGGAACAGTTTGCTTTTGTATATACAGTTCCAAAAATTCAATAGTTTCGTAATTACCTATATATCATATGCCGGAAGGGTTGTCTAAGGCACCCGGTTCTTCTTTACTTTTCTATGAAATATCAGTCGAAAACCTTGATTTAGATGAATCACAGTACAACCTTCAAG
>CAYLSH010000086.1:0-8438 GCA_964386235.1 uncultured Lachnospiraceae bacterium
AATGAGAATTGCATTTGCAGGTAATCCAAACAGTGGTAAGACCACCATGTACAATGCGCTGACAGGAAGAAATGAGCGTGTGGGTAACTGGGCGGGGGTTACCGTAGAAAAGAAAGAAAGTCCGATTCGTAAAAACTATGCGGGAGGTTCGGAAGAATTGATCGCAGTTGATCTGCCAGGAGCTTATTCCATGTCTCCCTTTACTTCAGAAGAAAGTATCACAAGCAGTTATGTGAAAAATGAGAGACCGGATGTAATCATTAACATCGTGGATGCAACCAATTTGAGCAGAAGTTTATTTTTTACCACGCAGCTTTTGGAATTGGGTGTACCGGTTGTGGTTGCATTAAACAAGAGTGATATCAATGAAAAGAAGGATACAAAGATCGATACCGAGGCATTATCCGTAAAACTGGGATGCCCGGTAGTAAAAACAATCTCCACATCTTCTTCAGACAATGGATTAAGAGAACTGGTAAGTAAAGCGGTTTCGTCAATAGGCTGTTTACAGAAAGCGCCTTATGAGCAGGGAGAAATTGACTTGACCAGTAAGGAAGCGGTAGAGGCAGAAGACAGAAAGCGTTTTGCATTTGTAAATGAGATTGTTAAAAATGTAGAAAGCCGTAAAGTTCTTACGAAAGATAAAAATTCACAGGATAAGATGGATGCGATCCTGACCAATAAGTTCATTGGAATCCCGATCTTTGCGGTAGTGATGTTTTTCGTGTTTTACATATCCCAGTCAACGGTTGGAACATGGATCGCAGACTGGTTAGCAGGCTGGATTGAAGTGTTCCAGGAATGGGTAGCGGGCCTGGTAGAAGGAGCGTCCCCGTTTGTACAGTCCTTATTGGTGGACGGTATCATCGGCGGCGTTGGTGCGGTAGTTGGTTTCCTTCCACTGGTTCTGGTTATGTATTTTTTGATCGCTCTGTTAGAGGATTGCGGTTACATGGCACGTGCAACGGTTGTGCTGGATCCGATCTTTAAACGTGTGGGGCTTTCCGGCAAATCCGTTATTCCGCTGGTAATTGGTACAGGATGTGCCATCCCCGGTGTTATGGCGTGTCGTACAATCCGTAATGAAAGAGAAAGAAGAGCAACCGCCATGCTGACACCGTTCATGCCCTGTGGTGCGAAACTTCCGGTGATCGCCTTGTTTGCAGGTGTTTTCTTTGCAGATGCTTCCTGGGTAGGACCGTTGATGTACTTTGTCGGCATTGTTCTGATCTTGCTGGGTGCTTTATTGGTAAAGAAACTGACCGGTTACAAATACAGAAAATCTTTCTTTATCATCGAACTTCCGGAATACAAACTGCCGAGTATAAAACGTGCAGCACTTTCCATGTTATCCCGTGGTAAAGCCTACATTGTGAAAGCCGGTACGATCATTTTAGTATGCAATACGGTTGTTCAGATCATGCAGTCCTTCAACTGGAGTTTACAGGTTGTAGAAGAGGGAATGGAAAATACATCCATCCTTGCTTCCATCGCTTCTCCGATCGCCTGTCTCTTAGTACCGATCGTAGGTGTATGTGCATGGCAGTTGGCAGCAGCTGCCGTAACCGGATTTATCGCAAAAGAAAATGTTGTTGGTACGCTTGCAGTATGTTATGCTGTTACAAACCTTATTGATACAGAAGAACTGGCACTGGTTGGCGGTGCTAATGAAGTAGCGGTTGCAATGGGACTGACAAAGGCAGCAGCGCTTGCTTATCTGATGTTTAACCTTTACACACCACCATGTTTTGCAGCACTTGGTGCCATGAACTCTGAGATGCAGAGCGCAAAATGGTTATGGGGCGGCATTGCACTTCAGTTAGGAACCGGATATACCATTGGATTTTTGGTATACCAGATTGGTACGCTGATCACAACAGGAAGTGTTGGAGCAGGTTTTGTTCCCGGTCTGATCGCCGTGCTGGTTATGGCAGCTATTGTAATTGTTTTGATCCAGAAAACCAATAAGCAGTTTACTTCTGCATACAAATTAAGTTCCAATTAATAGTATAGGAGTTTTGCCATGGCAGATTTTATAGTGGGTCTGATTGTCCTCATTCTATTTGGGGCAGCAGTTGCTTATATTTATAAGGAACGTAAAAAAGGGATTAAATGTATCGGTTGTCCGGATGCACCAGCCTGTATGGGAAATTGTGCATCCTGCGGCGGATGTGGTTCCCGGAATATAAAAAATGACAACAAATGACAAAATAGGCATATCTTATTAGTACAAGGAGGAAGTGCCTATGTTTCGTAAAAATCTGGAAGATGTTTTTAGGGATAATGGCCCAAAACTACTTATTGACCTTCGAAAGAAGGAAGATTACCAAAAAGAGACGATTCCGGGTGCAATCAATATCTATTACAAAGATTTTGACCGATATGTGATGCGTCTTCCGAAAAACGAAAGAATCTATTTGTTTTGCTATAAGGGCGAGACAAGCGATGCACTTGCAGAAGAACTATCTCAAATAGGATATGATATCTACAGCATTGATGAGGGCTATCATGCTTATTTGCGTTATAAACTAAAGAAAATGATGCCATAATAATGGCATCACACATGGAGAGAGTCTCCGTTTTCCTTGAGCCATTTGCGGTGTTCTTTATAGTCGGGCAGTATGGAAGAAACCATCTCCCAGAACGCCGTAGAATGGTTCATATGCGTTAAATGACAAAGTTCATGAACGACCACATAATCCAACACCCTTGGCGGGGCTAACATGAGTCTGTAGTTAAAAGAAAGGGTGCCGTTTGAAGAGCAGCTTCCCCAGCGTGTTTTCTGATCACGGATCGTAATCTTTTGATACTCTCCTCCGGTAAAAGCATGATAATACTCCACTCTTTTGGGAATGTATTCTTTAGCAGCATCCCGATATCGTTTTTCCAGTGCCGCAGTGGCGGCATCTTTTGGCTGATCGTTTGTACGAGGTGTACGGTCTTTTTGATTTTCCCACGCAGAAACAATCCAATCCGATTTTTCATATACATAGGATAAGATAACCTTCTTTGGCAGAAAACGGGGTGCACGGATGATGATTTCCCCACCCGGTTTGATGGAGATGCCAACCGTTTTGCGACTGCCGGTAACAATGCTTGCCGGCAGTGATATTTGCTTTTCATTTTTGGTAAAATTCAGTATAATATCCATAATTGTATTGTAGCATATTTAGGAGTGTATGGGTAAGTAATGGACAGAAAAAAAACGGCAGTTTTGATCGGAGCCGGTGAATTTACCGGTTTAGAAAGGGATTGTACAGAAAATGACATGATCCTGGCACTGGATGGAGGGCTTATTTATTGCGAAGAGAACGGAATCCTGCCGGATTATATTATCGGAGATTTTGATTCGCTTCCGGAAGCGAATCAGGAATTGCAGGATAAATATCCAAAGGATAAAATCCTGCGTCTTCCAAGACAAAAGGATGATACCGATATGTTGGCAGCAATCCGTTTTGGCATGGAAAAAGGAATTACGGATTTTGTGATGTATGGGGGACTTGGCGGAAGAGTCAGTCATACGATTGCCAATATACAGTGTCTTGCCTTTTTAAAAGAAAATGGTCTTACGGGAAGACTTTTGGGGGATCACTGCGAGATCCGAATGATACAAAATGAGACCCTGGTTTTGGAAAAATCAGACAGTGGGCTTATTTCCCTATTTGCCTTCGGAAACCGTGCGGAGGGTGTTTGCATAGAGGGGCTTTTGTATGAACTGGACAACGCAACACTGACTTGTGCATTTCCCATCGGCATCAGCAACGAATTTGTGGGAAAAGAAGCGACCATCCGTGTACAAAACGGCACTTTACTTATCATAGTGGAAAAATAAAAATCGGCAGCATTGGGAACTATCGCAATGCTGCCGATTACGTTAAATATATGTATGATCGATTGTAATGACGGTAAAGTAAGTTGGATCCTCTTTTTTTATGTCATTGTCGATCAGTTTGATCAGATCCCTGTCGGACATGGCAAAACGGTAGGGAACCAATACATCAAAGATCAGATTGGTATGCGTGGGACCCTTTACGATACGGAAATCGTGGAATTTTAATGCCGGATCAATGGAAGCAATAACGGAAGCCACTTTTTCTTTGAGCGTATCGGTTTCCGGATCGTTTACTGCAATCGGATCCATGTGGATCACGGCTTCACAATGGCAGGTGTCGGCAAGATCGTGTTCAATGTGATCGATCAGATCATGCATTTCTAGCAGATCCCCATCGGCGGGAACCTCTGCATGCAGGGAAACCACCACTCTGCCGGGACCATAATCGTGAATCATCATATCGTGAATCCCAAGGATCAGCTCATGGGAGGTCACGATTTTTTCAATTTCTTCCACATATTCTTTGTCCGGTGCCTGCCCAAGCAGCGGGCTGATCGTATCTTTTGCGGCACTGAATCCGGAATACAGGATAAAGATGCCGACAAGCATGCCGCACCATCCGTCAATCTGTACGCCCCACAGTAAGGATACCAGGGACGAAAGCAGGACAAGGAGTGTGGAGATACAGTCACTACGGCTGTCTACGGCGGTCGCAAGCAGGGCGGCACTGTCTATTTTTTTTCCAATATTCTGATTGTAAAAAGACATATAGAGTTTTACCAGAATGGATACCAGTAAAATAACGACCACGAGCATACTGATCTGCGTGTCCTGCGGATGCAGGATCTTATCAAAAGAGGTCTTTAACAGTTCCACTGCCATAAGAAGGATGAGCAGGGAAACAAACAGACCGGACAGATATTCGATGCGTCCGTGACCATAAGGATGATCCGGGTCCGGTTTCTGGGAGGCAAGCTTAAAGCCTGCCAGCGTGATAAAAGAAGAACCGGCATCGGACAGGTTATTAAGAGCATCCGCAGTGATCGCAATGGAACCGCTGAGAATACCCGCTAAAAATTTGCCCGCAAAGAGCAGGAAGTTTAAAAAGATCCCGACAATGCCGCACAACATACCATAGTGGTGACGCGTATCGGGGGATTCTGTATGGGTATAGTCCTTAATAAAATGTTTTGCAAGTAATGTGATCATAATACTCCTCATTTCTGACCTTTTTTGGTATTGACGCATGGGCTTTTGTCAGAACCAATGACAGTCTAGCACAGAATGACTTGGTTTGTCACGACGGACTAAAAAATGAAAAAAATGCATATTGAAAAAATACTTGACAACAGCAAATAATAGAGTACAATAAAATTAACGATAAACATTAAAAGTTTAACGAAAATAATAATTTAATTAATGTTAAGAAGGAGAATGTTTTTATGAAAAAAGAAGAAGCCATTGTAAGGATCAACAAAATAGGAAATGTCAGCAATATTCTTGTACGCATTTTAAAAATCCTATTGATCGTCATTTTTGTATTTCTGACACTGGGAGCTGTCATAGCCATGATCGTACCCGAAGGTGTTCTTTCTATGGAGGTGGGGACCTCTGCTGATCTGACATTGGATCTGAGCGGTTTTACAGGAACGGCTACGGAGGAAGAAAAGCGGAGTATGTTAGCAGAATTGTATGAAAACATTTCAGAAGATGAAGAATTTCGATTTACCATGGGTGTAAATGGGGTACGGTATGAGTATGATGGTCTTGCTGTGGATGAGACGAACATGGTGGTATCCATGGAAGGGGAAATGGAACAGTATACCATCGAATTAAGAGATCTGCTTTGGCTAGCGCTTGCGGGTCTTTTCACAATTGCCGCTTTGTATATCACTCTTATATTTGCCGGCAGGTTAAGTCGGGCATTCAGGGACTGTCAGTCACCATTTGAAGAGGGGATTGTGAATAGTTTAAAACATCTTGCATTTTCCCTGCTTCCGTGGGTTGTAATGAATTCTGTAACAGAATCTGTTTTTGAAACCATTTTCAGCAATCACAAGCAGATTGTGTTGGGCGTGGATTTAGGGGTAGTGATCATTATTTTCTTTATATTCATACTTGCCTACATATTCCAGTATGGTGCGGTGTTACAGCAGGAATCGGATGAAACTTTATAAGGATAGGAAAGTGTGTGAACTATGGGAAAAATAATATTAAGACTGGACAGAGTGATGGCAGACCGCAAGATGAGTCTGAATGAATTGTCTGAAAAAGTAGGGGTATCCAATGTAAACTTGTCAAAAATTAAAACCGGAAAGATCAGTGCCATTCGTTTTTCAACGTTGGAGGCAATTTGTGAAGTGCTGGACTGTCAGCCGGGGGATATTTTGGAATATCAGAAGGAGTAAAATGGGTTTATTTATATCGAAAATAATAAGCAGTGTATTACAAATCGTTTTATCCGGCTATTTTGTTCTGAGGTTACTTAGATCTGTAGAAATGGCGACATCAGAATTTGAGGGGATGGGTATGCAGGCGTTTGGGGCAATTATTGTTTATGCGTTATTCAATACCGCATTGCCGGAAGAATTGCTGTTTCGCGGTTTTTTATTAAAAAGATTGAAAAAAGTTTTTGGTTTTGCGATTGCTAATATCCTGCAGGCTGTTTTATTTGGGCTTCTTCATGGAATCCTGTTTATTTCGTTGACCGGGATTTTGCAGAGCGTTTTGATTATTGCATTTACCGGTATCGTTGCTTGGTTTATGGGATATATAGATGAAGAAAAAGCATGCGGTTCCATTATCCCAAGTTGGATCATACATTCGGCAGCCAATTTATTTAGCGGGATCAGTTCTGCCTTTTTGCTTATTTAGAAAAACAACATTTTCCATAATATAAAAAATTTCTCAACAGTTGCAAGAATGCAAGCGTTAGTGTTATAATTCATGACGGTAGAAGATAGCAGAGAATGGAGAGTGTGAATATGAGCAAGAAACCAACAGTATTAATGATCCTTGACGGATATGGACTTAACAATGAAGCAAAGGGCAATGCCGTAGCTATGGCAAAGACCCCGGTTATGGATAAGTTGATGAAAGAATATCCTTTTGTAAAAGGAAATGCCAGCGGAATGGCAGTCGGTCTTCCGGATGGACAGATGGGCAATTCAGAAGTAGGACATCTTAACATGGGTGCCGGAAGAATTGTGTATCAGGAACTGACTAGAATTACAAAAGAGATTCAGGATGGTACATTCTTTGAAAATCCTGCTTTGCTGGATGCAGTTAAAAACTGCAAAGAGAACGGTTCTTCCCTTCATATGTTCGGACTTTTATCCGATGGTGGTGTACACAGCCACAATACACATCTGTATGGGTTACTGGAACTGGCAAAAAGAAATGGTCTTGAAAAAGTATATGTACATGCTTTCTTAGACGGACGTGATACACCTCCTGCAAGTGGTAAGGAGTTTGTAGAAGCCTTAGAAGCCAAAATGAAAGAAATCGGAGTCGGAAAAGTTGCAACGGTTGCCGGAAGATATTATGCCATGGACAGAGATAATAACTATGACCGTGTGAAGATTGCATACGATGCACTCACAAAGGGCGAAGGCAATAAGGGAACAAGTGCTCCGGCTGCTATCCAGGCATCTTATGACAATGATAAAACGGACGAGTTTGTGATCCCTACTGTGATAGAAGAAAACGGGGCACCGGTTGCAACGATTCAGGATAAGGATTCCGTGATCTTCTTTAATTTCCGTCCTGACCGTGCAAGAGAGATTACCAGAGCATTCTGCGATGATGATTTTAAGGGATTTGAGAGAAAACGTCTGGATACGACATTTGTATGTTTCTCCGATTATGATCCTACAATCCCGAACAAAGAAGTGGCTTTCCACAAGATTTCCATCACCAATACATTTGGTGAATGGCTGGCAGCCAACAATATGACACAGGCAAGAATTGCAGAAACAGAAAAATATGCACATGTTACCTTCTTCTTTAATGGTGGTGTGGAAGAACCCAACAAAGGAGAAAACAGAATCTTAGTTAACTCACCTAAAGATGTGGCAACCTATGATCTGAAACCGGAAATGAGCGCATATGAAGTATGTGACAAGTTAGTAGAGGCAATCAAGTCCTGTGAATATGATGTGATCATCATCAACTTCGCAAACCCTGACATGGTTGGTCATACCGGTGTTCAGGAAGCTGCTGTTAAGGCAGTAGAAGCAGTGGATGAATGTGTGGGTAAGGCAGTGGATGCATTGCTTTCTGTAGACGGCACCATGTTTATCTGTGCTGACCATGGTAACGCAGAGCAGCTTGTGGACTACGAAACCGGAGAACCTTTCACAGCACATACAACCAATGAGGTTCCGTTCATCCTGGTAAATTATGATCCGGCTTATACATTAAGAGAAGGCGGATGCCTGGCAGATATCGTTCCTACATTGATCGATACAATGGGTATGGAACAACCTGCAGAGATGACAGGAAAATCTTTGCTGATTAAGAAATAATAAATAAGAACGAAAAATCCCCTTTGTGACATTTGTATGGAATGCTCATAAAGGGGATTTTTTTATGCAATAGGAAATTT
>CAYLSH010000087.1:0-8354 GCA_964386235.1 uncultured Lachnospiraceae bacterium
GAGGATTAAAATAATGAGCTTTATTATTTCGGGAGATATTCATGGAACCTTGGATATTGGGAAATTGGTAAAGTATTTTGACGGCAGTGAAAAAGAGTACTCTAAAGAAGACTATTTGATTATTTGCGGAGATGTAGGGGTATGTGGTTTCTCTGCTCAAAATGAAGCTGAAACAAGAAAGATATTAAGAAATTTGCCGGTTACCACCCTATTTGTTGATGGGAATCACGAGAATTTTGAACAGTTAAATTCCTATGCAGTAGAAGAATGGAATGGAGGAAAAGTTCATTTTATTGAAAGTGATATTATTCATCTGATGCGTGGACAGGTTTACAATATTGATGGAACAACATTCTTTACTTTTGGTGGGGCATATAGCATTGATAAGTTGTATAGAACAGAAGGCATTTCATGGTTTCCCGAGGAAATTCCAACAAGAGAAGAATATGAGGAAGGTTTTAATAATCTGGAGAAAGTTGATTTCAAAGTAGACTATATTTTTAGTCATACTGCTCCCAGAGAAGTTGCAGCATCAATGGGTTATGGAGAAATGTCAGATGATGAAATAGAACTGAGGCAATATCTTCAACGTGTTGCGGATTTCACGGAATTTGATGCATGGTATTTCGGACATTTTCATGAGGATTCAGAAGTAGAAGATATGTTTTATTGTTTGTATGATGATATGGTTGTATTATAATGCGGGAAGGAAAAAATGATGTCATTTGGATGAGTTGAATTTAATGCAAAGCATATCAAATGATACGCGACAAAAGGACGAAAAGAATAAGAAAAAACGGTTTGTTAGAAAAAAGAAAATGAATTCGAGTAGAAATTAAGCAGGATTTGAATGGAACCCGGGTTGATTTTTGTTGTGACCATTGAATTTGAATAGAATTGTAGAAAAGAGTACTTTGTAATACCGGTCTGAATTTCATTATCTGTCTGCCGGCGCGGAATCGTAGATTAATTCTACGGGATGTTCTGCGCCGGCAGATAGAATTTCTAAAAAGTAGGAATCTATCCGCCGAAAATATGCTTATCAGAGCGATTTGAGCCTGAGTTAGCATATAGAAAGCAACAAATCCCAGAATCTATCTGCCGAAATTCCCAAAATCAAGCAAGAAAAGTCAAAATGAGGCATATAGAAAGCGGCAAATTGAGAAATCTATCTGCTCCAACACCCCCCCCAGTCTAGATAAACCAAAATCCAACATAAGCATCAAAAATCAAGGGAATCAAGAAAACAAATCAAAATGGCAAATCAAGAAAAGGAGACTCATCATGAAACAAACACCCAAGGTAACACAAACTAGAAACAATGGAAACTATCCCGCAGAAAAGGTCAGGGAAAATGTGAAATATCAGGGAAAAACATTTGGGGAAGAAACGAATGAATTTTATACTGCCAAAGGAGAGCGGGTAAGGTCAAAATCAGAAATTATTATTGCGGATGCTTTAAACAGGAAAGGAATTCCCTATCGATATGAGTGTCCCATCTGTTTAAAAGGGATAGGAAAGGTATATCCGGATTTCACCGTATTGAATGCCAATTTAAGAAAGGAACTGTATTGGGAGCATTTGGGGATGATGGATGACCCCGATTATGCGGAAAAAGCATTACGAAAAATTGCCGGTTACGAGCAGAATGGTTTGTGGCAGGGCGATAAGCTGATTCTTACCTATGAAACAAAGACGATTTCGCTGAATCAAAAGTTGATTGATCAGATAATTCAACATTATCTGCTATGAATCCGGAAGAACCAAGACACAGGTTTAGGGAATAAAACTCATTGAAGGCGATAGACACAATTTGAATGGTATATTGAAAAATCTTTCTTTAGGTTGCGAAAAAGAACTTTGAAATTGGTGGAAAAAATGACAGAAATTGATTACAGTAAAATAAATAAGTACAGGAGGTGATCTGTCATGAAGTTATCTGAAAAAATAATAGCGTTGCGAAAAAAGAATGGAATGACCCAAGAAGAACTTGCATCAAAATGTAATGTGAGCAGACAATCCATATCCAAGTGGGAGGCGGATATTGCATTGCCGGAAACGGAAAAATTGTTAATGCTCGGAGAATTATTTCATGTTTCCATGGATGTGCTGTTAAAGGATGAATTGCTGCTAGGCGATGTTAAGGAAGTGGATGGTTGCGGAAATAATGCAATTCAAGAAAAAATGCATGAAATATATGAGGGGGCATTGATTAAAGAAAGCGTAACCGATGATGCCATCATTGACTTGATAAATGTACATAAGATTGAATTATGGAATACCGGCGGAAAACCGAAATACTGGACGGTGTTGTTTTTTACCAGTGATAAAAAGGATTTTCCGGAGCAAATAGCAAAAGTAATGGGTACTGATCCGGAGAATGGTGGGAATTGGTTTGTTGATTTTAAGGCTGGAAATGTGAAGTACATTGTTTTCAAAGATAAAATATTGAGGTACCAGATTGGCAATCAGGCAGAAAAAGATTATGTATGCGATGAATGTCGGAAAATGGGAATTTCCGATCGACAAATGGATTGGTCGGAATAGGAAGAATTGTATTATGAACCGTAGAGTACCTTGTAATACTCAAGTATTGTTTGCGATTCCTTCGACGCAAGGCGTCTGCAAAACGGAGAATAGCATGTGGATGAAAGGGGGCGCATGTTATGGTATACTGATAGAGAAACTTTAATGGTTAACAAAATCAGAAGTCGAGGAGCGGTTGAGAAGATGAAAAAATACAAAATGGGTTTTGATATATGGGGATTGATTACTTTCATTATTGTTATGATTCCTAATTTTATTTGGTTTGCAGTTCCGGCACCAAATGATATTCTAAGGGGAGCGTCCGTTACAGAAACAGTAGATACAATAGCATCGATATGTCAGGTGTTAGTGGTTATGTCATTGTGTATATTCATTAATCAAAATCGTCAAAAAATAAGGTTTACGCGATTTATCATAACTGCAATTATTTGTTGTTTACTGTATTTTCTATGTTGGATATTTTATTATGCAGGCGTGACGAATGACATGGTTATATTGGGACTAACTATTTTCCCATGTTTGACATTTCTGTTTTTTGCCATTGACAGGAAAAATATGATAGCGGTTATACCCATTTCCATATTTACGATATGCCATTTGATTTATGGAATGGTTAATTATATTATTTAAGAAACTCTCAGTTTGCAGAACTACCCCTAAATTTTAGAGGTTATCATGTACCGGTATGGTGTTTGCGGTTGCTTGAGGAGTGGAGGTAATGGATAGAGTGAAGGCAGTGATGAATTACAAAAAGCCATCCTTTTGGATTGTGCTGATTACGATGGTTGTCTGTGCCGTAGTGGCTGTATGTTTTCTGATAAAACCGAAAAGTGAATTTTCCGGCAGCAGTTCCGATTCGCCTAACTGGGAAAATGAGGAGACAGTCAGGGAAAAAGAGGAAACGGTTGCGGAAAATGCAGAAGGACACATATGGTTGTCTGACACCGTCTTTATAAGTGAACTTAGCGATTTGGACGGCAATGGTATAAAGGAATATGTAGAGGTTGACATTGGAGATGAATCAACTGATTTTTATTCGCATCTGAAGTTTTACTGGAATGATGAAGTGATTTATGAATATGATGATCCCTGCAGAATTGACCCTTGCACAGCAGAGTATATTGACTTGAATGGTGATGGGGAAAAAGAGATATTTTTTTCGTTTGCTCCAAGAGTAAACTCCATGCCCCTGATGGAGTACATCGTATTAGAACAGACCGGTTCCTCATGGAGACCGCTGGAAATGATCCATGGTGAGATGATGACGGATAATGCATTTCCGTTATCCGTTACAAAGGGAGATACTGCATGGCAGGCTGTGATATCATGTGAAAATCTGGATAAGACCGTTACTTTTGATGTGGAATTACATTACCTGGATTTAAAGAGAAAATTAGAAGATGCTTCCGCAAATGGAGAGGAAACAGAATTTACCGCTCAGTTGATTGAACGGTATGAAAACGAATTTGTAGAGTACCCTTCCGGGGAAATCTGCGGGAATGTGTCAGCCTGGGGAATTTGGAATATAGAAACAGGAGAATATGAGGGACAACCCTGTCTGATTGCAACACACGGAATACAGTGCTATGACAAGTTTGATTCATGGGGAGAGACGGATGTTTATTTTGACTATGATGAAAATGGAAATACAAGATTTTTAGACATTGCGTTCAGACCTTCGAATCGGGATCCGGCACAAACAGAAGAAAGAATTTATGAAGGCGAAACGCCCGGTGATGCTTATGCTGATATTGCCGAAAAATATTATGCTGTAGGTCAGTATATGAAGGAAGTAAATGATGTAACAAAGGCAATGGTTGCAGCTGGAGATTCGTATATATGTGAAGAGTATCTGGCTGCGCTGGGAAGTCAGGAACCGGTAACGGTATATGTTCTGCATGATTTAAATAATGATGGTATAGAAGAATTTTTTGTGGGACTGAAATTTAATTATGATACACCTTATTATGAAATTTATGATGTATATACATGGAAAGACGGAAGAGCGTATCAGTTAATGAGAGGAATCGGGTATCGCAATGGCTCCTGCATAATATGTGAAAACGGCGTAATAGAGGACCATTATTCGGGCTCGGCATGGGACTGGCAAGTGTTATACCACAATTTGCCCAAGGGTGGAACTGAACTTGAGACAATAGACAGTGTTACTTCAACGATGGACGACACCACTCAAATCTATTATCATGGTAGTGATCCGGCAGATGAAAATACGGTACAGGCAATCATGGAGCAATATCAGCCGGAGATGATCACATATGTTGAATGCAATGAGGAGACAATCGAACAATTACGAAATAATAGGAGCACCTATATGACAAACAAAAAACCACATGGCATTCAAATGAACAGTGTAGTAAGAGCCCTTACTCTGCTGGACGTTTTAAAAGAGAATACAGACCGTGAAACGATGGAAAATGACGAGTTTTTTGGATACTGTGTGTGAAGCGGACATAAAAAGGAGGGCATATCGAAATGCGATTTGTGATTTTTTTGGATGTGGACGGTGTTCTCAACACCAGAACAACTGTACAGCGTACTCCGGAAGGATATCGGGGGATTGATGATGCCAGAGTGAAGGTTTTGGCAGATGCAATCAAAAAGTATGGAGGAGCAGATATCGTTCTTACTTCAGACTGGAAAGATATGAGACCGGAGTCGGAGGATCTGGATTATCTGCGTGATAAACTGGCAATGTATGGTCTGGCGATTTTGGATCAGACAACGGACCATGGTTTTAAACGGGGAGAAGGAATACTGGCTTATCTGGATGCACATTCGGATATCGATGAATATGTCATATTGGATGACAATGAATTTGACTTTAGGGATTATCCGCACTTGTGGGAACGGCTTCTTACTACTAATGGTATTGAGCGTGCAAAGGCGGCGTCCGCTTGTCCTGCCGTTGAGACAATCATTTTTCAGAGTTATATTGAAGAGGTTTCATAAAGGAGTAGAACCCAAGTCAAAATGAGGCATATAGAAAGCAGCAAATCCCAGAATCTATCTGCCGAAGAACCCTAAAATCCAGAAAGAAAAGTCAGAGTGGGGATTACGGAGGGGTTAAAGAATATTGATAAGATGAAGTGTGTAATCAGATTTCAGAGTAGTAGTTTAGGGAGATGAACCTTGACAGTTATTAAGCAGGGAGTACAATAGTTAATACACATTAACTATCTCGGAGAGTGGTACTGTGGATATTAAAAAATATGAACCAGACGAGGTGACAGTATGCAGAACAACGAAATTGGAAAAGCTATACCATGGAATCCATGGCATGGATGTAAAAAAGTTAGTCCGGGTTGCAAGAATTGTTTTGTATATAAAATGGACAAAAGATATGGCAGAGATACCACAATAATTACAAAGGGAAAGACAACTTACGAACTCAAGGACAAGGATTGTCCTCCCCATTCTTTGGTTAAACTTTGCTTTTCTTCTGATTTCTTTATAGAAGAAGCGGATGAATGGCGTGATGGTTGCTGGGATTTCATACGTCGTAGAAGGGACTGTATTTTTGTAACAACCACCAAACGACCGGAAAGGATTAAAGAGTGTGTTCCTGCTGATTGGGGTGAGGGCTGGGAGCATTTCCATCTGAGTATATCCATCGAAAATCAAGAAATGGCAGATAGAAGATTACCTTATTTTTTGGATGCGCCCTTAAAACATCGGGAGGTTTTTTGTTCACCGCTGATTGCGCCGATATCTCTTGGAAAGTATCTGGATACCGGTTTAATCAAATGTGTTAATGTAGGTGGTGAAATGGCACCAAAAGCAGATGTCAGACCAATAATGTACGAGTGGATAAGAGATCTGTATTTAGAAGCCAAAGAGCGAAACATCGAATTTTATTTCCATCAATGCGGTTCTATGCTTCTTAAAGATGGAGAAAATATTGGAAAATGGAACTTAAATGAACAGATTAAACGTGCGGAAGAAGTACAGCATGAACTTGAAGATTTATATCGATAAATCCAAGACAATATGACAAAAAGACATTAAGAAGAATTGATTTGCTCGTCTTACTAATACCGATTTTGTATAATGTGTATCGAAACACAGAGGTTAAATAGGAGAAAATGTTATGGGATTGTTGTATGTAATATTTTCAGTTTTTTTTATACTATTTTTCCCAAAGCAAATCACAGATGTGATTTGTTATGGAAGACATCGTGATAGGGAAAATATAAAGAGTAAAAAAATATATTGTCTTATATATGTTTTCTGGACATTATTTTTTGGTCTGTTATGTCTTATGATGGGTTCGGCATCAGGAGTAAATAATACATTTGATAGAGTTTTGGATTATTGTGGATTGAATTTTGGCGAACATGATTATTTTGAGGAAGCCTCCATATATGACGAGAATGATTATAGACATGAAGGTAATTTCACGCTTGTATACTATATCAGAAAAAATGAAGATAATTTAGATGACTTAATTAAACAAATTGTTCAAGAGAATAATTCTATCTACAAAAGATATCAACTCAGTGAAGTTGAAGTGATACAGGAAGCGAAAGGGATTTACTACATACGTGAAAAGGGGGAAGTGCTTGCAAAGGTAGTAGTAGAAAATGAGGGATTGTTAAAAAAAGTAAGTTATCAATGGAATAGAGAAAAATTAGAACAAAATTTAGAAGGGTAACAGAATTAAAAGACGTGGAGGATTACAGAATGCGGCAAAGAACAATAATTACTTCCCTTGTTATGATGGCGGCATGTTTGACCTTTTTAGCGTGTGGCACAACAGAGCGTGTTGAAGAAATGCAGCAAGAGGTTGTGAAGGAGAGTGCGGAAGATGATCTTTTGACAGTTGATATTGCAGAAGATACAGACAAAACCGATGAGGCTACTCCAAAACAGATGCCTTCCAAAGAGGAGGTACTTGCTATGCGGGAACTTGTATTGGAAGGAATGTCGGACGAGGAGACTGATAGGCTGACAGAAAACATAAAAGTGGCTAATCTTCGCTTGGAGTCAGCATATCTGAATGATAAAATTTTTGATAAGTTGTCGGATAAAGACAGTTTATATTGGAATTATTTTGACAAAAAAGGAGACATCCAGATTGGATGGACGTATGATGGAAGTTATTCCGACATGAAAGCCATTATGGAAAAAGAGGGCATTTCCCAAAAAGAGTTTTATGAAAAATATGGGGAGCCCGTAATCGAATATAATAGATTCGATGCCACTAATTTTATTAACCTGATTCAAGATATGCAGGAATCGGTTCATAACGAAATACTTATTACTGATTTGGAACAGTTGATCGATCTGACCATTCTGGCACGAGAAACGCATGAGATGGAATATGCGAACCAAATCTACAAAGTACTTCACGATTTGGATTATTTCCTATTAAGATATGGAATCGAAGATGTGGGACAATATACAAAAGACGGAAGTGTAGTGGCAACGTATTATGGTGTTCTTACGGTTTACGGGGCGACTCCATTTGAGGCAGGAATAAAAAAGTGAGAAAATGTAGGACAATCAAAGTTTTTGAGGGTTTGCCAATCTGTTTGAGGGTTAGTCATGAGGGGCAAGCATAAAAAATGGCATAGTTTTTGAGGGTTCTTTAAAAGAATCTTGTTTGAGAGGGTCTTTCGTGAAGGAATATATCAGTTCTCTATTTCAGAGGGCTGCTTTTTTTGCCTTATAGATTCCCTATTACATAAAAACCTTTGCAAGTATGTGATTTGCCATCATGTAGCCGGAAAATAAGTGTGCGTGGCCGGAAAATACCAACTGCCGGCATGAAAAACGCAGTGTAGTAG
>CAYLSH010000088.1:0-7815 GCA_964386235.1 uncultured Lachnospiraceae bacterium
GAAGCATTGGGATTATATCATACAAATTCTGCAAAGTATAGTCGATTTCTTCCGGAGTGTTGAAAATTGAAAAGCTAAAACGGATCGTGGAATCCAGCAGATCTTTCTCCACACCAATTGCCTGTAACGTTGCTGAAATCGAGGGCTTATTGGATGCGCAGGCGCTTCCTGCCGATACATAGATTCCTTTTTCTTCCAATGCATGCAAAAGCACCTCACTCCGAATCCCTCGTATGGAAAGACTGACTACATGCGGAGCAGAATCCCTTCCCGTCAGACCATTTACTTTTACATCCTCTATTTTCATGGCCCCATCAATAAATCGCTGTTTTAGTGCATATAATGTATCAATCTCTTTCTCCAGATCCTGATAGATCTTTTCGATTGCCAATGCCATACCTGCAATCGCCGGAACATTTTCGGTGCCGGAACGCATTCCTTTCTGCTGACCGCCGCCCCAGATAATCGGATGGATCTTGATTTTTTCATTTATATACAAAAAGCCAATCCCTTTGGGTCCGTGGATCTTATGCGCACTCACCGAGAGTAGGTCGATATTCATCCGCTTGGGATGGATGCGGAATTTGCCATATCCCTGCACCGCATCCACATGAAATACAATGGAGGGATTGAATCGTTTTATGATGGTTCCCGCCTCAGCGATCGGCTGAAATGCCCCGATCTCATTGTTGGTGTGCATAATGGACACCAGTATCGTATCCTTGCGCAGAGATCTTTGCAGTTCTTCCAGTTTAACCTGTCCGTTTTCATCCACCGGCAGATACGTTACTTCAAAATCCTGTTTTTCCAGATACTGCATGGTCTGCAAGATTGCCGGATGCTCAATCTGTGTTGTGATCAGATGTCTGCCTGCTCGCTGATTGGCCAATGCCGTCCCGATCAATGCCATGTTATCCGATTCCGTTCCACCCGATGTAAACAGGATCTCTTTTTCATTTACTTTTAGATTCTTTGCAATGACTTCCCTTGCATGACGCAGATATTTTTCGCTTTCCACGCCTTTTAAATGCATACTGGAAGGGTTTCCGTAATCCAGCGTCATTACTTTGGATGTAAGATCTGCCACCTCATCAAAACATCTTGTGGTAGCTGAATTGTCCAAATATACTTCCATCTTAGAAACACTCTCTTTCTATATGGTATGATAACCTCTATTATCTTATTGTATGTTTTTTCCTTCTAAATGGTACATCAGGATTGACAGAACCGTCATGCCCGCCGTCTCCGTACGCAGGATACGCTTCCCAAGCGTAATTGGTTTTGCGCCCTTTTCCATGGTCTCTTTGATCTCTTCTTCTTCAAATCCGCCTTCCGGTCCGATAAAGAATCCAATCTTTTGTCCGGGTCGTATCTGTTCAAACACTTCCCTTGTTTTGTCCATATCCTCTGCCAGTTCATACGGCACCAAGAGCATGTCCATTTCTTCTGCGTAAGCCAGTGCCTGCTTCATGGTCATCACCGGTGTGATCTGCGGAATGATACTGCGTTTGCTCTGCTTGGCAGCTGCTTCTGCAATTCCCTGCCAACGCGCGATCTTTGTTTTTTGTTTCTTTTCATCCAGTTTGACCACGCAACGGTGCATGGATACCGGCACTATTTCATATGCCCCCAGTTCCACTGCTTTTTGCACGATCCATTCCATCTTATCCGCCTTTGGCAGCCCCTGAAACAGCGTGATCTTACAGGGAAGTTCCACACCGTCTTCCTTTATAAAACGCAGGGAACAGACAATCTCTTCCCCCATCTGCTCTATTCCGCAACGGTATTCCTTTCCGTCCTCTCCATTGCTGACGGATATCTCATCCCCCGGTTTCATACGGAGGACATTTTTAATATGATTCACATCATCCCCGGTAATATAAATCCGGTTCCCCTGAATATTTTCGGAAGGAACAAAAAACTGATACATCCTGCGACCTCACTTCCCAGTCATCCTCTAAACAAGCGGTTTTCTGGCTGTAATACTTACCCATTCTCCCTGGTATGTAATCTCTAACACCTCAAGTCCTGCTGCCATCACAGCATCCTTTACCACTTCTTCTTTATCATTAATAATGCCGGAGGTAATATAAATACCACCTTTTTTCATCTGGTGCACGATAACCGGTGTCAAAGGCACCAATACATCTGCCAGAATATTGGCTACCACGATATCATAGCATTCGTAGCCCACTTTATCCTGCACTTCTTTTTCTGTGATGATATTACCGATCATCATGGAAAATTTATCCTGCGGGATTCCATTGCTTTCCATATTTTCTTTTACTGCTTCTACCGCACAGGGATCTAAGTCCGTTCCAACTGCACTGTCGGCTCCAAACATCAGCGAAAGGATTGCCAGAATTCCGCTGCCGGTTCCCACATCCAAAAGTTTGGTGCTGGACGTGATATGCTTCTTTAACTGTCGGATACAAAGTTGTGTAGTTTCATGCATACCGGTTCCGAAAGCCGTTCCCGGATCAATATGAAGAATCATTTTATCCTTATCTTCTTCCTTTACTTCTTCCCAGGAAGGAATGACCAGAAGATCATCTATATAAAACTGATGGAAATATTTCTTCCAGTTATTGATCCAGTCAAGATCTTCCGTTTCATCCACTGTAATGCTGCCTTCGCCAATGTCGTACCAGTCCCGCATTTGATGCAAAGCGTCCTTTACCTGACACAGCATATCGTCAATATTGATATCCGAATCTTCTTCCACAAAAAAACTCAAATATGCAATGCCGTCATCTTCCTCTGCCTGCGGCGGAATATCCACAAACATCTGCTCCTTTTCCCATGCGCTTAACGGAATCTTATCTTCAATCTGTGCTCCTTCCAGCCCAAGGTCATATAACTCACTGATAATGATGTCTTCTGCATCCGTTATGGTTTTAATGCGGATTCTCGTCCATTTCATCTGCTTTGTTTCCTCCTGTGTTTAAAAACTGTAATATTCCAAGATGAACTGCCCACGCCACCTTCTGCTGATACGCATCATCGCATAGCATTTCCGCCTCAGCCGGATTCGACAAAAAGCCGCACTCCACAATGACAATCGGGCCTTCACTATATTTTAACAGATAATAACTGTCGTTTGATTTTGCCACTCTTTCTTTTTGCGGTCGCAGAGTCCGGATCAACTGCGCCTGTAAAAGTTCCGCCGCATACCGCCCCGTTACGCTTCCCTCGTAAAAAAAGGTCTGTGCTCCGGATATATTCGAATCCGGGAAAGAATTCTGATGAATACTGACCGTAAGTGCGGGCCGTTCCTGATTGATCCGTTCCACACGGTTTTGCATATCCCTCAATTTGCGGTCCGATCCTGTTTTGGGATATCCTCCGTCATCATCTTCCCTGGTCATGATAACCGTTACATCCTGTTTTTCAAGCAATTCCTTTACTTTACAGGCAATGGCCAGATTAATATCTTTCTCCAGTACATTATTCACGCCAACCTTGCCACCGTCATCCGCGCCATGTCCGGCATCAATCACTACCACTTTGGCACGATCCTTTGATAACTGCCCGGAAGCCACCAGCCTTGCCGCCTCTTTTGCCACAACAACCATGGACCCCATAAGAAGCACTACCATGGTGACCGTTACAATTCTCTTATTTTCTATATGCATACACAGATCCGTTTTTGTTCTATTCTATGAATCTGCATACATAAACATTCGGTTTCCTTTGTAAAAACCTATGATCTTACAAAAGCATCCAGCACATCCCAGATGGCTTTGTCCTCAAACCCAAGTTTCCACGCTGCCACACCGCCCAGGTTATTGTTTTTCATAACGGTCAGTTTCGTCTCAATCGACCGGGCATCCTCCAGCCATACCTGATACAGCGTACCGCTCATCTCGATCTCACCATAATTCTGGCAGGTTTCCTCGTCCCAGGTTACCGGAACATTATAGTTACTGATAAAATTCTGCGCTGCTTCCATGCCAAGTGCTTCACTGGTTACTTCGCCGTTGTTGGTTTTCCACACGCGCGTATAAAAAGGAATGGCGTTAATCACTTTTTCAGCCGGTACATCCTCCAATGTTTTTTCAATGCCGTCCCTTACGTATCCAATGGAAGCCACCGAACCGGCAACACCACCACCACCCCAGTGTTCATCATATCCCATAATGATCACATAGTCGGCAACCACTCCCTGTTCCTTCCTATTATAAAAGGTGTTGGATTCTCTTGGTACATAATTGTCCACGGATAACACGATGCCGTTCTTACGGCATTCGATGGACAATTCCCTTAAAAACTGTGTGAAATGTTCTCCCGTTTCGCCGGAAAGGCTTTCAAAATCCACATTAATCCCGTCAATATCATATTCAAGAACATAATCCATCAACGTACGAATAAGTTTTTCCCTCTTGCTTGTGTAGGAAACCACTTCGTGCACATTACAGTCCAGTGAAATATTTTCAAGTAACGCCCACACTTCCATATTGCGGGAATGCGCTTTTTCCACGTAGGAATGGCTGGGAATCGCCTTAATATCCCCCTCATTTCCATCCAAAAAGAACCATGTCGGAGAAATGACATTCATCGTACCGGTTCCGTTTACCACTTCCTCAAAAGTATCGTTCCCGCTCTCGGTATAGATTGCATGCCATCCCAGATTAATCTTGTAATCACGATGGATGGAAGTGTACTCCGGCACTTCATAATCCGTAACCGCGATCTCCGTTTCTTCCGTACGATCCTTTAGGTATTTGTTCTCCACATACCCGATCATGGCATCGTTTGTCTTAATCTTGGTCCATGTTTCCATTTCTTCGATAACGGTCACATTCTCACCACTTGCAAGTTCCCTTAAAATCGGGCTTTTCACACCACCCTTCACACGAAGGTTCGTGTCTTTTTTGATGCTTGCCGCCTCTCTGCTTCCCCATTGCGTGCGAAGTTGCAAGCGGTAAGGATCTGTGAATAATTCATACGAAAAATTCGTATACTGTTTCACAAAATCAAGAGCAATGTAAAGTTGATCTCCCTCGGTTCTGCTGATCACATATTCTGTAGTCTGCTCCTGATCATCTATATAATACGCATCCGTATCCACTGCGGATGTAATCTTCTCTGTCGGTGTTGTATAAACCAGCAATCCTTCATTGCAATCGTAATAAAAACGTTCATTTAATAAATCCTGTACAGCTTCTATCTCCAGATAGCAATGTCCGTCCATAAGTCTTGCCTGTGTATCGATCCTCTCATTCTGAAGCACAATCGCTACGCTGTCCGTGCCTTCCGATAAGCCATAATACTCTTCCAGATCCTGTCTTTCATCCGAATAAGTAAAACGATCCAATAATTTAATGCCAAAACTGCCTGCTACAACCAATAAAATGAGGGCAATCGCAATGAGTGCCGGAATGATTTTCTTCATCCTTTGTTACCTCCTGACTGCCCTACATTATACCAAACTATTACCCCATCGTCATTATGATTTTTCTTAATGTTTTCTAAAACAGTCTTTATACGGGGTCTCCTGTTTTTAAGATAAAAGACAATAACACTTTTTCACATACATATTCCAAAAGGCAATGTGATATATTCTTATGTATGCTATGGCTTTCGATTTTTAGTCTGTGTGTTTCGGATGGGATAAACAGATGTGCGGAACGCGTAAATAATAAATAAAAATAAAGTGTCTGCAATACTATCTCTTGCAATTGAATTATACGTGTTTTAATTTTGTAGGTTGGGAAATACTATATAGAAATATGATATTTCGGAACAAGCACCTGACTTGTAAGACAACCTCATGCTAACTGCATGACTTTACTGTTTGCTTTGATAAAATAGATTCAAGAGTTGAATCGATGGTCGAACAATCCTCCTTCCGTTACGGATTGTTCCGCTCATCTGTATTGACAGTATATGGTAACTTTCTTAAAAATGCAAGGAGTTTATAAATTTTTAATTAATTTTGATCTTCAGACGCTCCTGTCCTATTGACTTCCGAATTTTTCCCATATAAAATACTGTTACGATAAACGGAGCCATTGATAAATGGTTCCGATGCCCAAGAAAATCCAAGCATTTTTCGTAACAATCCGAAAATCATGCGTATCATAATAGTAGGAATCCATTTATGACAGATTTTTACTAATCGAAATCAAAGGTGACAATCATGAAAATAGAAAAAATAAATGATTACCAGATCCGTTGCACTCTGACAAAAGCTGATCTGGCGGATAGGGAACTCAAAATAAGCGAACTTGCCTACGGCACCGAAAAGGCGAAAAGTCTTTTCCGGGATATGATGCAGCAGGCTGCTTTAAAATTTGGATTTGAAACAGACGATATTCCGATCATGATCGAAGCAATCCCCCTGAATGCCGATTGCCTCGTTCTGGTTATCACAAAGGTAGAAGATCCGGAAGAACTGGATACCCGTTTTTCCAAGTTTGCTCCCTCCATTCACGATGACGATGACGGATCGGAGGACTCTACGCTTTCAGCGGATCTTTCCCATGCAGGCGATGAAGTCCTTGATCTGTTTAAAAGGATCAAAGATCATGCTGCTTCCCTGGCAAAAGCCATTCCGGATTCTTCCCGTGATCTTTCCGGCACAGTTGAAACAGCCCCTGCTTCTGACGAAGACGAGGAATCTTCTCCGCTGAATGCACTCCGTATATTTGCCTTCCACTCTCTTTATGAGATCCTTCAGCCGGCATCCATTGTCAATACTTCCTATTCCGGCGAGAGTTATTTGTATAAAGATCCCGAAAACGGACAATATCTTTTAGTCGTAAAGAGAAGTCATTGCTCCAAGGAATCCTTTAACAAGGTCTGCAACGTTCTTTCCGAATACGGACAGTTGAAAAAAGGGCTTGCCAGCAGTCACTCCTACTACGAGGAGCATTTTGAACAGATCGCCGGTCCGGATGCATTAGACAGGATTGCAATGTCCTAGTTTATTTTTAAAAAAGTGTTTTGTAATAGGTGATTTGTGAATAATTTCCTAGTTATATAAGAAACCCGTCCTGCGGTATGTGCCGTCAGAACGGGTTTCTTTACTATCACTTAATTTTTACGCTTCTATACTTTCAATCTTCGTCATCAGCGCATCAATATCCATGCCGTGAACCATTGCTGCTTCTTCTAAACTCTCAGCCTGTGCAGACGGGCATCCAAGACAATGCATGCCTGCTTCCATCAAAACAGGTGCAACCTTTGGATTTATTCTCAGGATCTCACCGATTGTCATGTCCTTCGTAATTGCCATGTGTATATCCTCCATTTCTCTTATAAACGTCTTTTGCAACGTCAACAGTATAGTACTTTCCCTAATTTCTTGCAAGTATTCATTCAATTTTCCGTTACAGCATCCTGCTGCAATAAATTGAAACAAATTTCTTGGATTTGTATAGAAAAAAGAACACCACATGACTTGACGCTGATTTTCCCTTATTCTATAATGATTATGCAGTAATTAACATTAGTTTCTGATGGTCGGGATAAGTTTTAAACTTTCCGCCATCTGCTACTATTTATAAAATTATATTTTACAGGAGGCTACTAAAATGAAACCAGAATGGAACGGTTTTGTAGGCGGCAAATGGGAAAATGAAATCAACGTCAGAGATTTCATCCAGAAGAACTATACTCCATATGATGGAGACGAAAGTTTCTTAGCCGGACCTACACAGAACACAAAAGATTTATGGGATATGGTATTAGACCTGTCCAAGAAGGAAAGAGAAGCCGGCGGTGTTCTTGATATGGATACTAAGGTTATCTCTACCATCAACTCTCATGCAGCAGGTTACCTTGACAAGTCTAAAGAGACTATCGTAGGTT
>CAYLSH010000089.1:0-7772 GCA_964386235.1 uncultured Lachnospiraceae bacterium
TCTTATTTGGTATTTTAATTGTAATAATTGTACCCTTATTTTGTTCGGATTCAATCATACATATTCCGTTCAAGTAAACTGCTCTGTCTTTAATATTTGCAAGACCATAATGTGTATTATTCTGATTAATTATTTTGTCGCGATCAATTCCCACTCCATCATCTTCTATTATTATAATAATCTCAGTCTCACAATCTTTCAATTTCAAATTAACATTTTTTGCAAAAGAATGTTTAGCACAATTCATCAGGCATTCCTGAATAATACGGTAAATAGTTAATTTTTCTTTTTCTTCTAAATAATTAATATTATCAATATCCGTAACAAAATTACATTCGCACTTCTGCTTAATAAATGAAATATATTCATCTATTGCATCATCAAGACCAAGATCATCAAAGGACATAGGGCGTAGATCAAAAATTGTATTACGGATGTCCTGTATCACTTTTCGTAACTGATTACTGACATCTTCCAATTCTAATTTTGCTCTGATCGGATCCACATCAATATACATACTTGATAATTCAATCTGATGGATCAAATGCGTGAGATCCTGAAGAGAAGTATCATGTAATTCGCTGGCAATACGTTTTCTGTCAAGTTCCTGATTTTCAAAGATGTCTAGTTTTCTATCATTTAACTTCATTATAATCCTCATTTCTGAGAAACCGGTACTCTATGATATCTGTTTACTATTATATAGTAATTAAATATGGTTTACATAACTACAGAGGTTTTTTTACCGGGATTCCGGCCTTTCTCGGATATTTGAGTGGTGTTGATTTCCCTTTCTCAATTATTACCAGTGTGCGAGATACCGATGTTTCCGAAACCGACTTCTCGGAAAATAAAGTATCCGGAAGAGTAAAGGTATCGCAATTGACATTACCTCCTCCCAAAATAGAAATAGCATTTTGGGATGCACTTAGTTCCTCCACTGCTTTCTCGGATTTATAAGAAACAAACTTACCACCTACTTTAACATAGGGAAGACAAAATTCACATAAGGATGAAAGATTGGCTACTGCCCTGGAAACACAGATATCGTATTTTTCTCTTAACATTCCTTCTTTTGCAAAATCTTCCGCTCTTCCATGAATTGTTTCTATTCCTTCCAAATGTAAATCTTCAATTACTTCATTTAAAAAATGTATTCTCTTATTCAAAGAGTCCATAAGTGTAATTTTTGTATTTGGAAATGCAATTTTAATCGGTATGCCAGGGAAACCGGCTCCCGTTCCTATATCCAGGATAGAAAGAGAGGAATCCTGATTTATAATACGTCCAATGGATAAACTATCCAAAAAATGTTTTTTTAGTACTTCATCAAAATCCGTAATGGAAGTAAGATTAATTTTCTCATTCCATTCAATCAACATTTCATAATAATGATAAAACTGAATGAGCTGCTCATCCGATAACTTTACACCAAATGTAAAAGCGTCATTTCTCAATCCATTCATTTTTTCAATATTCATAGGATCATAACTCTCTCAAATTCATTATTTGTACATTTAAAGAATGCAATAAGTACTTTTCCGGTGGTATAAGAAAATAAAACCATAATATAAAATATATCATAACTGGTTTTTATGTTCTAAATACACCAATAGTACGGAAACATCCGCAGGTGATACACCGGAAATACGGGAAGCCTGTCCTACATTAATCGGTCTGAACTGTTTTAATTTCTGAACGGCCTCCAGACGAAGACTTTTGATCTCGTCATAATCAATATCGGAGGGAATGATTTTATTTTCCATTTTCTTATATTGATTTACCTGACTGATCTGTCTTTTAATATAACCTTCGTATTTGATCTCAATCTCAACCTGTTCAATTACATCAAAAGGAAGGGGTTCTCTCTTTTCATCAAGTTCACCTAATATTTCATAATCAATCTCAGGACGACATAAAATTTCTGCCAGATTGCTTCCTGTTTTTAATGTGGAACTATTATGACGCTGTAAAAAATCCTGCGTTACTTTGTTCGCTCCAACCGTAGTTTCTTTTAACCTTTCGATTTCTTTTGCAATCCGTTCCTTCTTTAGTAAAAGAGCATCATACTGCTGCTGCGAGATCAATCCAACCTGATAGCCGATCTCCCGTAAACGCAGATCCGCATTATCCTGACGTAAAAGTAAACGATATTCTGCTCTGGAAGTCATCATACGATATGGCTCCGCCGTTTCTTTTGTTACCAGATCATCAATCAATACGCCAATATATCCCTGAGAGCGATCGATCACAATCTGCTCTTTTCCTTGTACAAATAGAGCAGCATTGATTCCGGCAATAAGTCCCTGTGCAGCAGCTTCTTCATAACCGCTGCTTCCGTTTGACTGGCCTCCACTGAATAAGCCGGATACATTTTTAAATTCCAAAGTCGGATACATCTGTACCGAATTGAAACAATCATATTCGATTGCATAAGCATTCCGAACAATCTTGCAATTTTCAAGTCCCGGAACTGTTCTATACATTGCAAGCTGAACATCCTCCGGCAAAGAAGAGGACATTCCTCCTACATACATCTCATTTGTATGTAATCCTTCCGGTTCAATAAATACCTGATGACGGTCCTTGTCTGCAAATTTAACAACTTTATCTTCTATGGAAGGACAATATCTTGGTCCGGTTCCCTCTATTATACCGGCATAGATAGGAGAGCGATCTAAATTTCCTCTGATGATTTCATGAGTTTTTTCATTTGTATACGTTAAATAACATGGCACCTGTTCAATCTGTACATCATCCGGATCCGTGGAAAAAGAAAAAGGAACTACTCTATCATCTCCATACTGAGGCTCCATTTTTGAAAAATCAATGGAACGTTTATCCATTCTGGCAGGAGTACCCGTCTTAAAACGCTTAATTTCTAAGCCTAATGATTTTAAGGAATCTGTTAAATGTGTGGCTGCCTGTAAACCATTCGGTCCGGTATAAGTAATGGCTTCTCCGCATAAACATCTTGCCTTTAAATAAGTACCGGTACACAATACAACTGCTTTTGCTTCATAAACCGCACCCGTATAAATCTTAACACCGGCAACCTTAAGTTCAGACATATTTCTCTCATAAGGAAGAATCTCATTATTTTCATCCATATGTAAAAGATCTTCCGTTGTCAAAATATCCGTTACTTCTGCCTGCTTAATAGTAAGATTGTCCTGATTTTCAAGAACCTTTCTCATCTCGCGGGTATAATCGGCTTTATCTGCCTGTGCACGGAGTGAATGTACGGCAGGACCTTTGGATACATTCAGCATCTTGGACTGAATAAAGGTCTTATCAATATTTTTACCCATTTCACCACCAAGTGCATCCAATTCTCTGACCAGATGTCCCTTGGAACTTCCTCCAATATTCGGATTGCATGGCATAAGTGCAATACTGTCCACACTTACCGTAAAAATTACAGTATTCAATCCCATTCTGGCACATGCAAGGGCAGCTTCACATCCGGCATGACCGGCACCCACAACACATACATCTACTTTTTCTCTGATTCTACTCACACTAATCTCCATTTTGCCACTTTATATGGCATTACTTTTCACTTTTTATTTTCCCATGCAGAATTTACTGAATATCTCATTTACCAGATCTTCTTCTATTTCTTCTCCAATGATTTTTCCTAAAGATTCATAAGCACTCATAAGGTCAATGGTTAAGAAATCTTCCGGCATATTCATATTGATACTATCCATCACTAAATGTAAGGAATGAATGGCATCCGATATATTTTCTTTCTGACGCATACTGGTAATCATAATTTCATCCTGCATCATAATCTCACCCGCAAAAAACATTTCTTTTACCAGGGACTCAAATTCTTCCATTCCCGCTTTTTCTTTCGCGGATATTTTAAGAAACTTTACATGACTGCTATCATGTCCATAACTCATTAATTTTTCATTTACTCTATTAATATCTATTACCGGCTCCAAATCGGATTTATTCATCAGAACGATCATTTTTTTACCGGTTGTCATTTTCATGATTTCTTCATCGTTATCGTCAAGTGGAATGGATGAATCAATAATATACAAAAGAAGATCTGCATCTTTTGAATACTCGATTGCCTTTTTTACACCAATCTTTTCCACGACATCTTCTGTTTTACGGATTCCGGCAGTATCAATTACATGAAAAGAAATATCCTGTATTCTGACATAATCTTCCAATGCATCCCTTGTAGTTCCCGCTATATCCGTTACGATTGCCTTTTCTTCTCCTAATAAAAAATTGAGAAAAGATGATTTTCCGGCATTTGGTTTTCCAAGAATAACGGTGTTAATTCCATTCCTTATCATTTTACCATTATCGGCAGACTTTTCCAGTTTAACAAGTTCCTGTAAAATAGAATCTAATGTATTCTTTAATTTTTCTGCATATCCATCCAATGAAATGTGTTCCGGATCATCCAAAGCAGATTCAATAAATGCAATCTCATAGATTAATTCTTCACGAATAGAATGTATCTTTTGATAAACAGAACCTCTTAACTGCTTCATTCCTACCTGAAGGGCAAATTCATTATCCGCATGAATAATATCCATAATAGCTTCTGCTTTTGTTAAATCAATTCTTCCGTTTAAAAATGCCCTTTTTGTAAATTCACCGGGCTGTGCAAGTCTTGCTCCGCTTTTTAAAACCAGATGTAAAATTTTTTTGGTAATAAGGATTCCTCCATGACAATTAATTTCAACCGTATTTTCCGTCGTAAAAGAATTGGGTTTTTTCATATAAGAAACCATGACTTCATCTACGATTTCTTCTCCATCCGCTATATAAGCATAATGAATCGTATGACTTTTAAACTCGGAAACTTTTAAACCACTTTTCGTTACCACTAATTTATCCGCAATAAAAGCAGCATCTTCTCCACTAATACGGATAATGGAAATACCTGATTCACTTAATGCAGTTGCAATTGCAGCAATGGTTTCCGTTTTCATCCAATTCATACCTTTCATTATAATTATATAGTACTTATTTTTACAAATAGGAAGGGTTGCAAAACAGCCACTGCTGTATTACAACCCTTGCTGCTTTACACCCTTCCCGGATTTATAAATTTATTTCTTCATTGTAACAACAACATGACGGAAAGGTTCTTCCCCTTCACTATGAGTCGTAACAAATTTATCATTCTGAAGAGCTGAATGAATAATTCTTCTCTCATAAGGATTCATAGGTTCAAGAGAAACAGTTCTTTTTGTTCTTTTAACCTTAAATGCAATATTCTTAGCAAGATTTTCCAAAGTTTCCTGTCTTCTCTTACGATAATTTTCTGTATCCACTTTTACTCGGATATATTCCTCAGAATCTTTATTAACTACCAAAGATACTAAATACTGTAAAGAATCAAGTGTCTGACCTCTTTTTCCAATTAATACTCCCATGTCATCACCGGAAAGATCAATACTTAATTCTTTTTCTTCTTCCTTATATTCCGCATTTACAACTACTGTCATCTTCATAGCAGCAAAAACATCATTTAAAAATATTTTTGCCTGATCAGAAACGGAACCTTTTACTTTAGCCTCTATAACGGCATCTTTCGCACCAATTCCCAAAAATCCGGAAGAACCTTCTTCCTTTACAACGTATTCTAATTTATCACTGGTCACTCCTAAAACTTTACAAGCTTCAGTAATAGCATCAGATACTGTTTTTGCATTAAATTTCTGATAATCCATCTTAATTATGACCTCCTATTTATTATTTTTCTCATTGTATTCTTTTACCATATTTGCTTTTGCGGCAATACTTCCCGGTTTTGCATTTTTACTATAATACTCATTTGCTTTCTTTAAGGCATCTTCTTTTTCTGATTGTGTCATGGAAGCCTTAGAAGAAATACTCTTGGTATTCATGGAAGCATAATTATTTAAACCGGAAGAAGTAATACCCTGTTTTTCCATTTTTTTCTTGTATTTTTCTTCATTTTTCTTAATCAATTCATCCATATCAATCTTATCAATATGTTTATTGATTAAGATCTGCTGAATACTTCTTACCACAGAACCGGCAATCCAATAAATACCCATACCTGCAGGTAATGTAAAACAGAAGAAAGCAGACATAAGAGGCATCATGATATTCATGGTTTTCATGGACTGTGCCATAGCATCCGCTGTTTCATTACCGCTATTATTAGAAGCCTGTGGCATTAATTTGGTATTGATCCACTGCGTTAAAGCTGACAAAACAGGAATCAGCAAGGCACCGATCAATAATAAATAACTTCCTGTTGCAAATGCATCCTTCATGGTAAAGGAAGGTGAATTTGCAATGTTTAAACCTAAAAAGTTATTATATTCATTTAATTTTTCCAATGTAACATCAATATCACCTGCAAGATTAGGAAACTTTTCAGCAAGTGAAGACCACTCTGCGGTAGATGCTCTGTTTAAACAATCGATTAATGTATTTTCTACATACTCAACATTCCCGCTTGTAAATGCCTCATTTTTAAACTGATTAGCATACATATTGGAATTTTTAAGAGTTTGTATAAATTCAATTGCACCTGTTTCATTTCTTAATTTGTCCACTAACGGATAGAAAGAATCTTTGATTTTCCCTACATAAGCAGGCATCGCATAAATTACACGATAAAGTGAAAACAGAATGGGCATCTGAATCAACAACTGCACACAGCTTCCGGATGGAGAAACACCATATTTTGCATAAACTGCCTGTGTTTCCTGATTCATAGCCATCATGGAATCATTATCTTTTTTATTCTTATACTTTGCCTGAATCGCCTGAATCTCAGGATTCATCTTAGCAGATAATTTTGAAAATTTCTGTTGTCTGATTGTAAGAGGCATCAATAAAAGATAAATAACGATTGTAAAAATGATAATGGAAAGACCAATATTAGGAATTCCTATGATATCTAAAATATTAAAGATTCCTTCCATCAGAAATCCCAATAATTTAGAAATAGGTCCTAAAATAGCCCCATCATCCTGGGTTAATAAAATACCGAACAATTTTTATTCCTCCAAAATAAGATTAAGGAACGGGATCATACCCTCCCTTTGAAAATGGGTTACATCTTAATATTCTCCAAACAGCAAGTAAACTTCCTTTTAATGCCCCATGCTTTTGCACAGCTTCCAATCCATATTGGGAACAGGAAGGGTAATAAGGACATTTCGTACTTTTCATTGGAGAAATATATTTTTGATAAAACTTTATGGAATAAATAATGATTTTCTTCATATTAATTACAAAATCACCTCATATCATTTTTTAAAATGCCATGAAGTTTTCCAAGATGTAATAAAGCGCTTTCGATCTCTTTATATCCACAATCTTTTGCGCCGTTTCTTGCAATGACTACAATGTCCAAACCACTATTGAACATTTCTTCATGTAGTCTGTAACTTTCGCGGACCAGACGGCAAAACCGATGTCTTACCACACTGTTTCCGACTTTTTTACTGATGGATATTCCTAACCGGTTTATTTGATGATCATTTTTTTTAAGGTCATTGACCATAACATACATAACTAAATACTTATTTGCAAAAGATTTTCCTTTTTTATAAACCGCTTTGAAATCATCATTTTTTTTCAATGATTCTGAAAATACCATAATTTTTCCGCTTCTTTAATTCATAAAGGTAAAAAAGGCCACATTCACATGCGGCCCTGCTTCTAAGCTGATAATTTCTTTCTTCCTTTAGCTCTTCTTGCTGCTAAAACTTTTCTTCCGCCCGGAGTACTCATTCTTGCACGGAAACCATGAA
>CAYLSH010000090.1:0-7648 GCA_964386235.1 uncultured Lachnospiraceae bacterium
CTTTGTCCACTTTGTAAAACTTTTCCCACAGATGAGAAATGCTTTCTTCCGGTATCGGTTTCCCCGTATTAAAACAGGTCAGTCTGACCACGCCATCATGTTCTTCAAAACGAATATCAATAATTTTATCTTCTTCACAATGATGAAGGGCATTGGAGAGGTAATTGGAAAACACTTCCTCCACCTTGAATTCATCCCCCCACACGTAGATCGGTTCCTTTCCGTGCATCTGTATCCGGATGTCATTTTGTTTAAAAAGAATATCCGCGGACTGCAACTGATTGTTTACCAGTTGTACAAGATCAAATCGTTCCATATTAACCGGGTCATTTCCAAATTCCAGCCGATTTAAAGTCAGCAGTTTCTGTACAAGTGTGTTCATCTTGGCCGCTTCGTCACATATCACACTGCAATACCAGTTTCTGCTTTCTTCGTCCTCGTTCACACCTTCCTGCAATCCTTCCGCATACCCCTGAATCAATGCAATTGGTGTTTTTAATTCATGGGATACATTTGATAAAAACTCCTTTCGCATCTCATCAATCTGTGTTTTTTTCTCAATATCCTTTTTCAGTTCATTATTGGCTGTTTTCAGTTCTGAAATCGTTTCCTCCAAAACGGCAGACATCTTATTAATATTTTCACCCAGTATTGCGATCTCATTTCTGTCCTTTCCTTCATAACGCACGTCAAAATCCAGGTGTGTCATTTTTTCGGATATTCTTGCCAGTTGCAAAATAGGTCTGGTTACCTTACGGGAAACGATCCATATAATAATGCCGCTCGCTACTGCGGACACCACTCCGATATACGTCAAAAAGCGATTGGCAAGTCTTACACTGTCCCGTATACTTTCCACCGCGGTACGGATCAAAAAGAGATTTCCGTTATCCAAAGCTCCCCACATTTCAATATTTTCATTTTTCAAAACCCGGTCTCGAACAATCTTGATCGTGTATTTTTCGGTTTCCGCCAGGGTCTCCTTTCGATCATCATTTTTACGATCCTGCCCATTCAAAAAAAGATTGTCCCACAACTGGACCTTGGTGGATTCCGGATCCGTGCCCGCATATTTAACAGTCTGGGAATCCACATTAAGAACAAGTACATCCATATTGTATCGGCTTGCAATCCCCTGAAGTTCCAGTTCAAACTCATCCGTATCCATGGTGTCCTGTTTAGCCGCCGTATTGATCGTGTTGTAGGCGCGAAGCAAAGCATCCTGTTTATCGTGAATGTAATAATTCTCCAGGAACGTAATATTTAACAACCAGCAAAGCAGAATTGTTCCCGACATGAGCGCAATAAAAATTGCAGTAAACTGTCTGCTGATGGAACGGATTCTTTTCTTTTTATCCATGACCTTTCTCCACAACCTTTTTTCTTAATATTAGCAAAGCACCGCAAAGGATACAAGAAAAGTCACAGAAAAAACACAAAAGGCACATTTCTGTGCCTTTTGTATCTAATGGATCTGTATCCATCTGTTATTTTATTCTTCCAACTTGAACTTACCGATGATATCATCCAGTGATTTGGCATTGCCCAGTGTGGTCTGTGCCATCTCATAAGTATCCCTTGTCAGTTTTACAATATCAGAATTGTTATTGGCAACATCCACAACTCCGGATGTGGATTCTGCCACAGATGCATTGATACCTGCAATCGCATCCGATATCTTGGAAATACTGTCATTCAGTTCATCAATGGAACCATCCACTTCCTGCATGGTCTTGTTGATATTACCTGCATCATCCGCATATTGCTCACTAATCTCGATAAATCCGTCATAATCATGTAATACCTTGTGATCAAGGAAATCCAATGTCTTTGTCAGACTTGATGTAAGATCACTAACCGCACGGGTAACTTCCTGTACGATGGAGGTAATATTACCAACCGTCTGTGAGGACTGTTCTGCCAGTTTGCCAATCTCCATAGCTACAACAGAGAATCCTCTGCCCGCTTCTCCTGCCCTTGCCGCCTCGATGGAAGCATTCAGAGAAAGAAGTCTGGTCTGGTCTGCGATCTCTTTGATCGCATTTGCAAGATCATCAATACGGGAAACTGCTTTACTTCTGTCAATTGCATTTTCCGTTTCTTCTCTTACTTCTTCATACATCTGTCTTGTGGATTCACTTGCTTTTAATGTATTCTCCTTCATCTGAACGGTACGTTTCATAATCTCTTCTGATAAACGAACACCATCCGTTGCTCTTTCATTAATCGTCTGTGTATATGTACCGATCTTGGAAACGTCTTCGCTGATAACATCCGTGCTTGCGGTTGTTTCCTGCATACCGGCAGATAACTGCTGGGTTGTTGCAAAATTGTTGTCCGCATGATCCGTTACCGTATTGGCAATCTCATTTAATTTCTTGGCATCTTCTGTAATAGAAGCCGAGATGGAAGACAATTCACCCATCATGCCCTGGAATGTATCACGCATTCTTTCTACCGCACGGCTGATCTCACCTGTTTCGTCTTTTTTCTTCTGAAGGCTGGTGTACTTAGTATAAGGCACCAAATCCAGATGTGAGATCTTACGAACCACTTTGGTAAGTTTCTGAAGCGGCTGTGTAATGGATATTGCAAATGCGAATCCAATGATTGCTAACACAATAAGTAATCCTGCACTAATCGTAAATGCCTTGGCACTCATCTCCGTAACCGGTTCCAATACATCACTCTGTGCAACAGAGATCGTTAAAATCCAGTTGTTTAATTCGGATACATGGTATGTCTCATAATTCTTGTCTTCGTCTAAAAGAACTGTCGTTTCCGGTCTTTCGCCCGCCTGAATCTTAGCCACTACATCCAGAATGTTTTCATCCGTGGTCTGTGTACCAATCAGGGAAGCATCCGGATGATAAATATAATTACCGTTTGCATCCATCAATGTCGCATAGCTGGATTCCTGATCGTTAATCTTAATACCTGCCACTGCATCTGATAAGAGGTTTGCATTGATGTTTACATACATAACACCGGATAAACTGGTGTCTTTGTATTTGACCTGCGGAACACCGATGGAAATGATCGGATTACCTTCTCCATCGAAGAAAACACCACTCTGTGCCGGTGCGTTATTCTCCAGTATGGACAATATAAAAGGTTCTGCCGTACAATCCTTGCCTACCAGACTTTTATCCGTGGAGCCAAGAACTCTCTTGCTGGAAACGCCTACAAAACTGATGGATTCCAAATCAGAGTTTTTATCCAGGAATTTGTCAAGCATAGCCTGTATTTCCAGTTCAAATTTGCCACCATCATTTACCTCAAAAATGGTAACATTCTCAGAATTGTCCAAATACGTCATGGTTGACTGATACTTCTGGATCGCCTGATCAATATAACCACTCTGTGCGCCTGCAATATCACACAACGTGGATTCTGTATTGGTAATCAGTGCCTCTTCTGACATGGAAGTCAGGTATACATAGTTTACTGCCACTGCAACAATAACAGAAATTAACAAAATGGCGGCTACCTTAAAACGAATGGACAATAAAAGACTTGTTTCTCCCTTTTTAAACTTGTCTTTCGGTGCCTTTTCGCCTTTATTATTTTCTTTTCCCTGTCCGGCTGCTGCCTTTGCTGCTTTTGCTGCCTTCGCTTCTTCTTTTTTGCGAAGTCTCTCTGCCTTGCGCTGACGCTTTTCTTCAAGTGCCTGTTGTTTCTTTACTTCTTTCTCAGAAAGTTCTTTTTCTCCCATATTTGTGCTTAATACACCTTCATCCGGTGTATTTTCAACAAGCTGACCCTTTTTTTCCTTTCCAAACATAAAGCTCATCCTTTCGCACTGAAGTATTTTTTATTCTTCTGTCTATAAAATTTTAACAAAATTTGCAAAATTTTGCAACTCAATTTGATAAATATGAACCAAAAAAGGTGTGACCGTAATGATCACACCTTTCACGCCTGAATAAGAACTATACAGCAAGGAAGAACTTAACAAGGAAGATTGCGGACAATACATATGTAAGCACTGCCACTTCCTTTGCTTTTCCTGTAAATACCTTAAGTACTGTATAAGAGATCAGACCAATACCAATTGCATGTCCAATGGAACCTGAAATCGGCATTGCAAGAAGCATAAGTGCTACCGGCAAAGTCTGTGCGATATCATCAAAATCAATATTTTTAAGACCGGAGAGCATGAGCACACCAACATAAATCAAAGCTGCGGAAGTAGCTGCTGCCGGAATAATAGCTGCGATCGGAGAAAGGAATGTACAAGCTAAGAATAACACGCCTGTAACAAATGCAGTCAGACCTGTACGTCCGCCTGCTTCCACACCGGATGCAGATTCTACGAAAGTAGTTACGGTAGAGGTACCTGTTGCAGCACCTGCCACTGTACCAATGGCATCGGATAATAATGCTTCTTTCATGTTTGGCATATTGCCATCTTTGTCAAGCATACCTGCACGGCTTGCGGTACCAACTAAAGTTCCGATCGTATCAAACATATCGATGATACAGAATGTAACGATCAAAATAATTGCGGTAAACCATCCAATCTGTACAAATCCGGCAAAGTTAAATTTGAAGAATGTAGTTTCCATCATATCCTTTACAGGAGGAACGAAAGAAGCAGATCCTAAGGAAGCAAAAGGATTTACATGTAAGAAAATTGCTTCTCCTGCCCAGTAAACAATGCTGGCAACTAACATACCAAAAATAACAGCTGCTTTAATACCCTTCTGAGCCAAAACAACGATTACGAACAAACCAATGAACATAGTTGCTACAGTAAGGATCATGGTCGGATAACCGGATCCCATATTATCCCTTGCCACACTGGGTGTTAACGCACCAAAGAAATCTCTCATTACATAGAAAGGTCCGCCCGTTTCAGAGTATACGCCGGCATTGGAACCAAGACCGATATTTAACAACATCAATCCGATTGCCGGAGAAATACCAAGACGGATACCAAGAGGAATTCCTTCTACAATCTTGTCACGAATATTTAATACGGATAAAATAACAAAAATAATGCCTTCAATTAAAATGATGCAAAGTCCTGCCTGGAATGATTCGGTATAACTCAAACCGGTAAGACCTACAATATTGGTTACAACAACTGCGAAGAAACTGTTCAGTCCCATTCCCGGTGCCATTGCAAAAGGCTTATTGGCTAAGAATGCCATTGCAAACATACCAATCGCAGATGCGATACAGGTAGCCATAAATACACCATTCCAAAGTTCCTGTCCGTTAGCACCAAAGCCGGTCAGCAGGTTTGGATTCAGGGCGATGATATAAGCCATCGTCATAAATGTGGTAAGGCCGGCAATTACTTCGGTCTTAGCTGTTGTGTTGTTTTCCTTGAGTTTGAAAATTTTCTCAATCATGTTTACTCTCTCCTATTTTCCTTCATAAGTAATAACGGATGCTACATCGTATTTTGCCAGTTTGTCCCTGCCATGCAATCCGGCAAGTTCCATCAAAAATACGATCTTAACAACTTCTCCGCCAAGTTGTTCTACCATTTTTGCACAGGCTTCAATCGTTCCGCCCGTTGCGATCAGATCATCCACCAGAACTACCTTCTGTCCCGGAAGGATCGCGTCTTTGTGCATCTCAACTTCTGCGCTTCCATATTCCAGATCATACGATACTGAAATCGTTTCGCACGGAAGTTTTCCTTTTTTTCGTGCCGGTACAAAGGACTTCCCCAATTCATATGCAATGGGCACACCAAACATAAAGCCCCTGGATTCCGTTCCGACAATCACGTCAAAATCAACGCCTTTTAACAGGTCAATCATCGAATCTATCGCCAGTTTTAATCCATCTGCATCTTGAAGGACACTCGTAACGTCACGAAAGATAATTCCTTTTTCCGGAAAATCAGGAATGCTTCGCACATAATCTTCCATCTTTTTCAACGGTCTTTCCTCCTGTCCATTTTTTAAATACCGCAGACATTATAACATATGTATCTGTTTTAGCCAAGTAAACTTAGCCCATTTTTCAACGCATACGCTATCGTTCGTAAAATAATAGCGACCTTGCAAATGAATTTGCAGGCCGCATTACTTTACTCACCGTCTTCGCTCAGTTTATACCCCATCCCCCAGATGGTCTTAATCAGATCGCCCTTTGCTCCCATCTTGCTTCTTAATTTTTTGACATGTGTGTCAATTGTCCGGGCATCCCCGTAATAATCATAATTCCACACATGGTTTAGTATTTTTTCACGGGAGAGGGCAATTCCGATGTTTTCCATAAAGTAAGTCAACAATTCAAATTCTTTATAGCTCAGTTCAACCGGCTTTCCGTCTATGGTCACACTATGTGCCGACTGATCAATGCAGATCCCGCCGGCGGATAGGATCTCCGTCTTTTCGCCACTTACCGTCCTGCGCAGGATCGCTTCCACCCTTGCCACCAGAATCTTAGGGCTGAACGGCTTGGTAATGTATTCATCCACGCCCAGTTCAAAACCAAGAAGTTCATCCTGTTCAGCGGACTTTGCCGTCAGCATAATCACCGGCACCTTGGAATAACGGCGTATTTCCCTGCACACTTCCCATCCGTCCATCTTGGGCATCATAACATCTAAAATGATAAGGGCAATATCTTTTTGTTCAAAAAAAAGATCCAGTGCAGCACTTCCATCCGCTGCTTCTAACACCTGATAGCCACTTTTTTTCAAAAAATCACCGACGAGTTTCCTCATACGTGCTTCATCGTCTACTACAAGAATCTTTAACTGTTCCATGCCAATCTCCTGATAATGTATTTTATGATACCCCTCTCATAAAAACATCGGTGCACGGTTTTATTTGGTTTCCAGCGGAACCGTTGTTCCCACCGTTCTGGATCCTTTTAATTTTTCTCGTTGTTTATCGTTTACATATTTGGCAACTGCCGGGCTTTCCTGATTCAGGCGGCAGCCATATAAAAACTTGTTATCATCCACCTGTGCGGTTCTGACAATAATCGCACTCAAACTGAATTTGGTACGTGCTTCTGCATCATTAAAGGTAATGTGCGCCATCGTACCCTGTTCCACATGAAGATCTTTTTCAAAAATAAATGAGATCCCCGAAATGCTGATATCTTTAACCAACACCTCATACGCCGTACGGTGCACTCCGATCTGCGCGATACCCTCTTTGCCAATCCACACCCGCACTGCGGTACGCCGGTTAATCTGTTTACCCGGCATCTTACATGTCATCTTATGGTGAATCTGTTCGTCCTGTGTTTTTACATTCAGGATCTCCACATTGGTAAATTCATATACTTTCTGATCCGACACATTTGCTACCTGAACACGTATGATCAGACCTTTCGTACGAAATCCCACCAATTTGTCATTGCGGTAAACCGGTGTTGTCAGAATCCCGTTTTCCGACGGTTCTTCCAAAACAGAATCAAAAGTCAGAGTCTGACTCCCGATTCCTACCAGAATCGTAACCTTTGACCCGGGGTCAAGTTCTTCCAATAGCATATACGTAAATACCTTTCTACTATAAAATACCTTCTTCCCTTTTCCCAAACATAGAACTATTATACCATATCCACTCTTGATTGAAAACAAAAATCCGGACAAAAATGTCCGGATCTTTCCATGCATGGACCAGATGGGAGTCGAACCCATGTCCGAAGCCCCATCCCCTGTACTTCTACA
>CAYLSH010000091.1:0-7405 GCA_964386235.1 uncultured Lachnospiraceae bacterium
CAAAAAAAGACTGTGTACATCCCGTACACAGCCCCAACTATTGATTACATCTGAACGTCTTCTACGGTATCCGAAACGCTCTCTACTGCAACAGGCTCTGCCATCATCTTTACGTTCTGATAGAAATTTGTGAATGTCATCTGCTGATAAGGTACTACATAAAGTGCTGCAAGACCAAATGTCACGCATACTAACAATCCCCACAAAATAAAGGATAACTGTAAGACAAAGAACTCAAATTTGTGTCCTTTCATGATTCTTTCGCTTTCCTTCAATGCTTCTCTTGCAGAAATCTCAGGGTTGTCAGCCATTACATAGAACGCCATGGAATACGCATATGACTTGATAATACCCGGAACGACTAAAAGCAGGGTCCATAAGCAGGTAAATACCATCATTAATATGTAAAGAAGAATGGATCTGCCAAAACATTTCTTATAGCCATCAAATAAAGTGGATACACTGGGTTTGTCACCGTAGGATGCATTCAGGAATACAGCAGTATATCCTACCATAAGTGGCGGTGTCAACGCATATATCAGGATAGTTCCCACAACCGGTACTAACAGGTTTAATAATCCTCCTACCATGGATATCGCTAATACTACTACCGCATAAACGATCAATACCAGGATAAAACTTCCAAGTTTACCCTGCATCTGTGCTTTTGCCTGCTGTTTTAAATCAGCTCTTGTCATCATAATAATCCTCCCTCAAAGTATGCTCAAATATACCCACATACTACACAGAAACATATACTGTGTCAAGGTAAAGTTGTTAAGTATTGCCGACACCTGTCACACTGTGTATCACTTTTCCTATCCATTATACAAATGGATTAAAATAGCGGTTTCCGTCCGCAAACGTAATAAGTACAGCTACCAGGACAAACACCAGCAAAAAAACAAGTGTCAGATAATCATTGCGCATAAGCGGTCTTCCCGCATACCAGGTACGTTTTTTTTCTTTACCGAAACCTCGCAGTTCCATGGCATTGCTGACCACATCAATGCGATCCATGCTTGAAAAAAGGAGCGGAAAAATGATGCTTCCCATCTTTTTGACACGTTCCAGTAAAGGTGCCTTGGATGACATTTCGATTCCTCTTGCTTCCTGCGCATGTTTGATCTTGGTAAAGTCATTCTGCACATCCGGTATATAGCGAAGTGCGATCGCCAGTGAATAACCGACTTTGTAACTGATTCCGATACGTGCTAAACTTGCCGCAAATTCACTGGGATTGGTCGTTACGATAAACATAAGAACCACCGGAATAACCGTCAGATATTTGAGCATAACATTTAGTTCATAAAATAACTGCTCCGCTGTGATCACATAATTGCCTGCTATGGAAAAAAGTTCTGTCTTTGTCCCATAGATTTTAACCCCTTCCTGTGGGGAAAAGACAAAAATCGCCAGCAGATTCAGTACAAGGAAGGCAAGAATGAATACAAAAACCGCCCTTACCTGTTTCCAGTCGGTCTTTGATATTTTAAAGATAACAAAACTGCACACCAGCATAAACAGGAGAATCCTGGTATCATACGTCAGCATACCCACGATGGACCAGACAAGAAAAAACAATAACTTCGTCACACCGCTCAGTCTGTGGATCCATGTATTTTTCTCTGTATAACTAAGAATATTTGCCATTTGTTACCCTTTCATAATAAATAAACCGGTCTGCAAAAGCAGAGGTTTCTTTGATATCACATTTTACCGCGAGATCGTAAAGAGAGGTCTTCTTTAAATATGCCTTTTTTGCAATCTCTTCACTGGTCAGTATTCTGGACGGTGTATCATCCAAAAGCATTTCGCCATCCGCAATCACAATGGCACGATCCGTATATTCCAACATCAGATGCATGTCATGCGTAATCATCACGATCGTAATGCCCTGCTCTTTATTTAACATGCGTAAAAATTCCATGATTTCTGTATAATGGCGATAATCCTGTCCTGCCGTCGGTTCATCTAAAATCAGCATCTTGGGATTCATCACCAGAATGGAGGCGATCGTCACACGTTTTTTCTGCCCGAAACTCAGAGCAGACACCGGCCAGTTTCTCATAGGATACAGACCACAGATCTTAAGGGTATCATGCACTCTTTTTTGAATCTCGTCCTCACTAACGCCGCGCACTCTAAGCCCCAGTGCCACCTCATCATAGATCATGGGCTTGCTGATCATCTGGTTTGGATTCTGCATCACAAGACCGATCTTTTCCCCGCGTTCTTTGATTGTCCACTTGGTCAGGTCCTCCCCTTCGTACAGAATCTGTCCGCTTACCGGCTGATAGAAGCCGCAAATGATATTGGAAAGTGTCGTCTTTCCTGCACCGTTTTTTCCAACAATGCTGACCATTTCCCCTTCCTGAAGGGTAAGACTCACATTTTGTAAAATCGGTTTTTGACCGTCATAGGAAAAAGAAAGATCTTTTATCTCCAGAATCTTTCTTCCCTTTTCCGTTTTCTTGGGAAGTTCTACTTTCTGATACCATTCCCTCACTTTTTCTTTGTAAGGTTCCACATCCAGAGTCTCAATCCTTGCAGGAGACGTCTCTTCTAAAATCTGACATCCGGCGTGCTTTAGCGCCGCGACATAGAGTGGTTCTCGGATTCCTTCTCTTTCCAGAATATCCATCGTCATCAGCTGATCCGGTGTCGTGTCCGCAACGATCCTTCCCTCTCCAAAGACAATGATACGGTCCACATTGCGGTAAAGAACATCCTCCAGACGATGTTCAATAATCAGAATCGTGGTGTTTTTCTTTTTCTGTATCTCATCAATAAGAGCAATGGCACGTTTGCCGGTAGCCGGATCCAGATTGGCAAGCGGTTCATCAAACAATAAAATATCCACATCATCCACCATGACACCCGCCATGGACACTCGTTGTTTCTGCCCACCGGACAAGGCTCCCGGGGACTGCTTTAACAGACTTTTTACATCCACTTCTTCTGCAACCGCATCCACTCTTGCAAACATTTCGGACTGTTCCACCCTGTCATTTTCCAACGCAAAAGCGATGTCCTCTCCAACCGTCAGGCCGATAAACTGTCCGTCCGTATCCTGCAAGACCGTTCCCACGATCTTGGACATACCAAATACACCGGTTTTGGCAGGATTCATGCCGCCTACCATCAGGCTTCCGGTATTTTCCCCGGCATAAGAAAATGGAACCAGTCCATTGATGCAGTGAGCAAGGGTTGACTTGCCCGACCCGGACGGTCCCACTATCAGAACCTTCTCTCCCGGATAGATCTTCAGATTAATATCCAGAAGAGTCGGCTCTACTTGTGCCCGATATTTAAATGTATAATCCTTAAATTCAATAATCGGAGTCATATAAATTTTATTCCTCTTTTTTCAGGCTTGAGGACTGTGCGCCGATCTTGGAATAAGCAAATGCTAATAAAGTACCAAGAACACCTGCAACAATAATATTGCCGATAAATGCAAATATACCCTGTGTAAATACCTTATTGGCAGGCTCTGCGTAGATCAGAATATCCAATACCGGCGCAACTAAGATCCATGCAACCGCATTGGCAATTACCTGCACAACGTTATATAAAACCATTGCCTTGGTATCAAATCCGCCTTCTTTGATCGCAAATTTCTTAATGAAAAGGCCTAAGATAATGCCGTATACCGCATCCGGAAATACCCAGCTCCACCATACACTTCCATAAAAAAGTGCATCTCCGAGAGCATGTCCGATCAAACCGATTGCACCGCCGACAACAGGTCCGAAAACAGCAGCGAAGAATGATAAAATTGCAACACGTGACTGTAAGGATGTGTTCGGGATGAAACCAAATGGCACCTGTGCATTTGTCAGCACAACAAAAAGTGCGGTACCAATACCAATTGCAACAACTTCTTTAACTCCAAATTTTGTCTTCATTAGGAAAATCCTCCTCGTTTGTTTTTCACCAATAATATACTGTATTTTGGGGCAAAATTCAATATCCGGCGGCATCTATCCTTCCAAATTTGCTGATTTTTTTCGATAACCGATGTTAAAGCACACAAAATGTACCAAAAACGTCACAATCCACGTAACCGGATAGGAAATATAGAGAATCCGCGGCGTCCTGTAATAAGCAAATACCGTAAAGATCCAGACCACTCGCAGACCGCAGGCACCCAGCAGGGAAACAATCATTGGCATGATGGAATATCCCATACCACGGATACTTCCCACCATAACATCCATGATTCCACATAAAAAATAAGTGGACAGAATAATGAGCAGCCGCTGGTACCCGTAGGCGATGACTTTTGCATCCGTTGAATAAATGGCAAGCAGATTGTTTGCAAAAAACAGAGCGCTAAATCCCATTGCCATACCAAGCACCGTTACGCATCCCAAACAAATCCACATAATTTTCTTGACACGATCCATCTTTTTGGCGCCCATATTCTGACTTGTAAAACTAAGTGCCGTCTGATGGAAAGAGTTCATGGCATTATAGACAAACCCTTCCATATTCTGTGCTGCCGTGTTTCCCGCCACTGCGATCGAGCCAAAGGAATTGACCGATGACTGGATCAAAACATTGGATATGGAAAATACAGCTCCCTGAAATCCCGCCGGAAGTCCGACCCGTAAAATACGGAGAACCTTATCCGGATACAGGCGTATAGCCCGGATATCCAGATGATAAGCGCCCTCTTCTTTGATCAGGCAGCGAATTACCAGAATTGCCGATATCAGTTGGGATATGATTGTCGCAAGTGCTACTCCTGCCACTCCGATCTCCACTTTTATCACAAAGAAAAGATTCAGAAAAACATTGATCACACCCGCAAAAAACAAAAAATACAGGGGACGCTTGGTATCCCCCACTGCCCGCAGGATTGCACTGCCAAAATTGTAAAGGAGCATGCCGGGCACACCGATAAAGTAAATCTGCATATATATAACTGCATGCGGAAGAATATCCTCCGGCGTTCCCATCAAAGAAAGAAGGGGCGATGCCAGAAAAAATCCCGCAATCCCCAATATCACACCGCTGATCAGGCTGAGTGCTATGGAAGTATGAACGGTCTGGTGCAATTCCTCCTTGCGATCAGCTCCAAAGAAATGGGCAACCAATACATTGGTTCCCACCGACATCCCGATAAAAACATTGATCAAAAGATTGATCAATGAAGAAGTGGCACCAACAGCGCCCAGTGCCGCATTGCCGGCAAAACGTCCTGCCACCACCATATCTGCGGCATTAAATAAAAGCTGCAAAATGCCCGATGCAATCAAAGGCAGTGCATACACCAGTATTTTGCCAAGAAGCGGTCCGTTGCACATATCCATTTCATATTTCTTCCCACTCATAACACTATCGCCTTTCCCAGTCAGATCCTTTCGTGCATCCATCCGTGGCGCACAAAAACATTTTCCTTGTTTTCTCCTCCACAATTATATAACCAGTTCCAGGTGTTTGCAATTTGATATTTCTGGCGAAAAAATGTTTTCTATTTTCTTTCCCATATGTATTTCAAGGCAACTGAAGCATCAATGAGCATATAGAAAGCATCGAAATTGATATTCTATATGCCGAAATTCTCTGAATCAGGGGAAAAAGCAAGTTAGGAAAAGAAAGAACGAAGCAAAATAGACAAAGGCCGGAAACTATGGTAAACTAACTCAATATGAGTTTACCAGTCATTGCATCCATCCGCATTTGGGGGAATGCAGCAATGCAGAGAAAGGATTAATAAACATGGCAAAGAAAGCGCTTGTAATCGGTGCCGGTCCTGCCGGACTGACTGCCGCATATGAGTTAATTACCAAAGGCGAAGATATTGAAGTAGTCGTTTTTGAAGAAAGTGATTGTTTCGGCGGCATTTCAAAAACAGTAACCTACAAAGAAAACCGAATGGATATGGGCGGTCACCGTTTCTTTTCCAAGATTCCGGAAGTCAATAAGTGGTGGGATGATATGCTCCCCATGCAGGGTGCCCCTTCCTATGACGATATTCGTTTGGAACGCAATGTAACACTTGAAAAAAACGGTCCCGATCCCGAAAAAGAAGATCAGGTTATGTTAAAACGTCCGCGTGTATCCCGCATCTTCTTTAATCAGAAGTTTTTTGACTATCCCATTTCCTTAAAATTGGAAACCTTCGTTAACATGGGATTTATCAATACCATTCAGGTGGGATTCAGTTACCTGATTACCGTTATTCATAAACGAAAAGAAAACTCACTGGAAGATTTTTACATCAACCGGTTCGGCAAAAAACTCTACTCCATGTTTTTTGAGAATTATACGGAGAATCTCTGGGGACGTCATCCCAGCGAGATCGATCCCAGTTGGGGGGCACAGCGTGCTAAAGGCCTTTCCATCATAGCCATTTTAAAGGATATGTTCGGAAAACTCCTTCCCGGCAAGAAAAACCGCAAAGTGGAGACTTCCCTGATCGAAGAATTCAAATACCCCAAACTCGGTCCCGGACAGTTGTGGGAAACAGCTGCGGATAAGATCGTCGAACATGGCGGTACAATTTACAAGAATGCTAAGGTCACCAGGATACATAAAAATGAAAACAATATCCTGACCGGTGTCACCTATGTAATGGACGGCAAAGAATACACCATGGACGGAGATTACATTATCTCTTCCATGCCGATCAAAGATCTGGTTGCCGGCATGAACGATGTTCCGGCAGATCCGTCACGTATTGCAGCAGGACTCCCTTACCGTGATTACCTGACATTAGGTGTGCTGGTGCCAAGACTTGCCCTGAAAAATAAGACAAAGCGCAAAACGATCGCAAACATCATCCCGGATAACTGGGTTTATGTACATGACCGCAATGTTTCCATGGGACGTTTCCAGATCTATAACAACTGGTCCCCTTATCTGGTAAAGGACGTTGAGAATACTGTCTGGATCGGACTGGAGTACTTTGTAAATGAGGGCGATTCCTACTGGAATATGTCAGAAGATGAATTTGCAAAAATGGCAATCAAAGAAATGGTAACGATCAATCTGATCGAATCCGAAGACATTGTAATGGATTACCATGAAGAAAAAGTCAAAAAAGCCTATCCGGCATATTTTGATACCTATGATGAGATCGACACACTGGTTGACTACTTAAAGTCCATCGACAATCTCTACTGTGTCGGACGTAATGGTCAGCACCGCTACAACAACTTAGATCACTCCATGTGTACCTCTTTTGAAACCGTGAAAAATATTTTAAGCGGCGAGAAGAATAAGGACAATATCTGGAGTGTCAATACGGAAAAAGAATACCACGAGGAAGCCAAAACAAACGAGGCAGAAGTGGATTAAAGGATCGCCAATAGTATCCGTACTTATGATAAAAATACCCCTCTCCGTGGCTCACGTTCCTAATGCTCACGGAGAGGGGTATTTTTATCGTAAC
>CAYLSH010000092.1:0-7400 GCA_964386235.1 uncultured Lachnospiraceae bacterium
GGTGTACATAGCAATGGATTTTCACTGGTTCGTAAAGTATTCGAGATGACAAAAGAAAGTCTGGATACTTATTATGAAGAACTGGGTATGACTCTGGGAGAAGCGCTGATTGCACCTACCAGAATCTATGTAAAAGCCTTAAAATCCATCAAGGATGCGGGCGTGACAGTAAAGGCATGCAGCCATATCACAGGCGGCGGTTTTTATGAAAATATTCCGAGAATGCTTCCGGAAGGCATGCATGCAGTCGTTCATAAGGATTCTTATGAAGTGCCGGCTATCTTTAAATTATTACAGAAAACAGGTGATATTGCAGAAGAAATGATGTATAACACCTATAATATGGGACTTGGTATGATCGTAGCGGTATCTCCTGACAAGGTGGATGCCACGATGGAAGCAATCCGTCAGGCTGGTGACACACCGTATGTCGTAGGTGAGATCAAAGCGGGCAAAAAAGGAGTGACCTTATGCTAAACATTGTTGTCTGCGTATCCGGTGGCGGCACCAATTTACAGGCGATCATAGACGGGATTGATGCAGGCAGGATCCAAAACACCTGTATAAAAGCCGTGATCTCCAATAATCATGGTGTTTATGCACTGGAAAGAGCCAAAAATGCAGGAGTGGAGGGCATTGTCCTTTCTCCTAAGAATTATGAAAAACGAAGCGATTTTGAAAGCGCTTTTTTACAAAAGATGAAGGAACTTTCACCGGATCTGATCGTGCTTGCCGGTTTTTTGGTTACGATCCCCAGGGAAATGGTGGAAGCTTTTGAAGGAAAGATTATCAACATCCATCCGTCCCTGATTCCCTCTTTTTGCGGAGTGGGTTATTATGGACTGAAAGTTCATGAAGGCGTTTTGGCACGCGGTGTCAAGGTGACCGGTGCTACTGTTCATTTTGTAGACGCGGGAACGGATACCGGACCGATCCTTTTCCAGAAGGCGGTGGAAGTAAAGCCGGGAGATACCCCAAAAGTGTTGCAGCAGAGGGTTATGGAAGAAGCAGAATGGGTCATCCTGCCCAAAGCGATTGATGCCATTGCAGCTGGCAGAGTTAAAATCGCAGACGGTAAGGTGTGGATGGAAGAAGAAACATAGGAGAGGATAAAAGGAATGAAAGTTTTAATCGTTGGAAGCGGCGGAAGAGAACATGCCATTGCCATGAGCGTGAAAAAGAGCGCAAAGGTGGATAAGATTTATTGTGCACCGGGTAATGCCGGTATTGCGCAGATCGCAGAGTGTGCGCCCATTGGTGCCATGGAGTTTGATAAACTGGTTGCCTTTGCAAAAGAAAAGGAGATCGACCTTGTGATCGTAGGTATGGATGATCCGTTAGTGGGTGGTCTTGTGGATTGCATGGAAGAAGCAGGCATCCGCACATTCGGACCGAAAAAGAATGCCGCCATCTTAGAAGGCAGTAAGGCATTTTCCAAGGATCTGATGAAAAAATACAATATTCCGACAGCGGCTTATGAAAACTTTGATTCCGCAGAGGATGCGCTTGCGTATCTTAAAACAGCCAAAATGCCGATCGTATTAAAAGCAGATGGTCTGGCACTCGGAAAAGGGGTATTGATCTGCAATACCAAAGAAGAAGCGGCAGAAGGCGTAAAATCCATCATGATGGATAAGAACTTCGGAGATGCAGGAAACCGCATGGTAATTGAAGAATTTATGACAGGACGGGAAGTATCCGTACTTTCTTTTGTGGATGGCAAAACAATCCGCATTATGACATCCGCTCAGGATCACAAGCGTGCCATGGATGGTGACCGGGGCCTTAATACGGGTGGTATGGGAACTTTTTCGCCAAGTCCTTTTTACACGGAAGAAGTGGATGCGTTCTGTAAAAAATATATTTATCAGGCAACTGTGGATGCCATGGCTGCTGAGGGAAGACCTTTTAAGGGAATCATTTTCTTTGGTCTTATGCTGACAGAGGATGGGCCTAAGGTCTTAGAATACAATGCCAGATTTGGAGACCCGGAGGCACAGGTCGTTCTGCCTCGTATGAAAAATGACATCATTGAGGTAATGGAAGCCTGTGTGGATGGTACACTGGATCAGATTGATCTTGCTTTTGAGGACAATGCGGCGGTCTGTGTGGTATTAGCATCGGACGGCTATCCGGTTGCTTATGAAAAAGGAAAAGAGATAAGCGGACTGGAAGCATTTGAAGGACAGGATGAGTATTTCTGTTTCCACGCCGGAACAAAACTGCAGGATGGTAAGATTGTGACAAACGGCGGACGTGTACTTGGTGTAACGGCAAAAGGAAATACATTAAAAGAAGCCAGAGCCAATGCATATAAGGCGACGGAATGGATTTCTTTTGAGAATAAATATATGAGAAATGATATAGGCAATGCGATTTTGTAAGATTGTATTTGCTGTATTATAAAAATGTACTAAATGGAGATTAGTGTAAAAAATAAACTCGTCAGAAAAGAGGATTAGTATGAAAGTACAAAGTGAGAAGCGGTTTACGCTAGCAGGAAAGTTCTGTGCACTGGCAGCAGTGTTTGTATTGCAGGCAGTGCTGATCTGTCAGACTTCCTTAACGGTTAACGCGCAGGGAACAACAAAGGTTACAGCATCCGGAGCTAAAATACGTTCATCGGCAAGTACGGGAAGTGAGGCACTCGCCAGTGTATCCAAAGATGACAAACTGGATGTATTGGCACAGACAACGGATTCGGAAGGGTATACATGGTATAAAGTCTATGTAAACGGTAAGGATACCGGTTATATCCGTGCAGATCTGGTAGGGGATATATCCGGATCGATTCAGACGGAGAGCGCAGGTACATCTTCTGAAGCAACGACTTCTTCGACTACATCAACCAATACCAACGAAACGACACAGGTTACCACGGAGTATGTACAGGTTACGGAATCGGAAGCTTCTGCCGGAAAGGTACTCGGTGAAAGTGTGAATGTCCGTGAGAATCCTTCCACGAATGCGACCATTGCCGGAAAAGCAACGGGAGGAACGGAAGTTGCGATTACGGGGCAGGCAGTTGATGGTTCCGGTAAGGTATGGTATCAGGTGAGTTATGGGGATGTAACAGGTTTTATCCGTTCTGATTTCTTAGAGATTACGCAGAACGTGGAAGCAGAGCCTGAGGAACCGGATGTGGAAGAAGAAGCACCGGTAGAAGAAGAAACAACACCGGTGAATAAGGATTATGAACTGGTGTATGAAGCCAATGCGGAAGGCGTGGAAGAATGGTTTTTGTATGATTACACCCGTGGAACCAAACAGAGTTTAAATGACCTTCTTACCGTTGTCAGAAAATCCCAGGAAAATGAACAGGGAGCAGTATCCCAACTTAAAACTTTTAAAGTAATTAGTGTGGTACTGGGTGTGATTGTTCTTGCACTTGTAGTGGCTGTTACTATTCTGATCTTTAAACTTCGAGATTCCTATGAATATGTATATGAGGATGACGACGAGGAAGAAGATGACGAAGAGGAAGACGAGGAAGACGAAATAGAAGAAGATGAGGACGAAGACGAAGAAGAGGAACCGGTCAGAAGACCATTGTCCAAAAAATCGTCAAGAACTACGTCCCATGCCGCAAAGCAGACTTCCGATGCGCGTGTTTTTGAAAAAACGGCTTCCTCAAAGAATGAGGGCACATGGCAGTCAAAGAATTTCCTTGATATTGATGATGACATGGAATTTGAATTTCTGGATTTAAAATAAGATCGGATCTGTATAAAAAAGAAACAGTTCCATACGAAAAAAGAAGAATGGGATCTATGCAAAAGAAGAGATCCGGTTCTTCTTTTTTTTAGTTTTTTTTCATAATTTGGGAAAACATCCTGCCTTGACATACGCTAAGGTCTGTTATAACATTTGTATAACAGTACAAGAAGAGCGGGGTAGTATCCAATGATGATGATAGAGATTGATTTTAATAGTGATGAAGCATTGTATATGCAGCTTCGTAATCAGATCATACTGGGAATTGCATCTGCTCAGTTTGAAGAAGGAGAGGCTCTGCCTTCGGTGCGTCAACTGGCAGATCTGATCGGGATCAATATGCATACGGTTAACAAAGCGTATTCGGTATTAAAACAGGAAGGCTTTGTGCAGGTGGACCGAAGAAGAGGTGCCGTGATTGCACTTAATGGAGATAAGATACGGGCAATGGAAGAAATGCAGGGGCAGTTGCAGGTGATTATGGCAAAAGCCAAATGCAAAGGGATTTCCAAGGAAGAGATGCATGCCCTGGTGGATGAGATATACGAAAGTGTCGGACATAATTAAGAAATAAGAGACTAAAAGGAGACAGGAATGAATCAGTCAGAATTTACGGGCAAAGCGTATAGGGCTTTGATGCTTGCAGAGCAATGCGCGAGAAGTTTACATCAGAGTTATGTGGGAAGTGAACACATTTTAGTGGGACTTTTGCGGGAAGGAACCGGTGTTGCTGCCAGAGTTCTTCTTGATAATGGTGTAAATGAACAGGATGTAATAGAATTGATCCGCGATTTTGTGGCACCGGATAATATACTTCAGCTAAAGGAGAAAAAAGGCTATTCCGTACGAGCGATGGCGGTACTGGATGAAAGCAGGGAACTGGCATACAAGTATCATTCACAGCAGATTGGTACGGAGCATATTCTTATGGGCATTATAAGAAACGGCGAAAATGTGGCAGCGAGACTGTTGAATACAATGGGAATATCCATGCAGAAGATATACGTGGATATTCTGATTGCCATGGGAGAGGACGAAAGTCAGATCAAGGAGGATTTCAGTAAAAGAAAGAAAAAGAAGGAAACTTCTCTATTAAAACAGTACAGCAGGGATCTTACGGCACTAGCAAAGGAAGGAAAACTGGATCCGGTGGTGGGTAGAGAAAATGAGATCGGTCGTATGATCCAGATCTTAAGCCGCCGCACTAAGAACAACCCCTGTCTGGTCGGAGAGCCGGGAGTGGGTAAGACTGCCATAGTGGAAGGTCTTGCACAACTTATTGTGGCAGATGAAGTGCCGGATACGGTAAAAAACAAAAGAGTTCTGACACTGGATTTATCCGGTATGGTGGCGGGAAGTAAGTACCGCGGAGAATTTGAAGAGCGTATTAAAAAGGTTATAAAGGAAGTCATAGAGGATGGTAATGTGTTGCTTTTTCTGGATGAACTGCATACCCTGATCGGCGCAGGCTCTGCGGAGGGAGCCATTGATGCTTCCAATATTCTAAAACCATCCCTTGCAAGGGGTGAGATTCAGTTGATCGGTGCCACCACGATCAGTGAATACCGTAAATATATCGAAAAGGATGCAGCACTGGAACGCCGTTTTCAACCGGTTACCGTGGAGGAACCTACGGCAGAGGAAGCGATTGCCATTGTAAAAGGTGTGCGTCACAAATACGAAGAACATCATCAGGTAACCATCACGGATGAGGCGGTGGAAGAGGCAGTTTTATTATCAGAGCGTTATATTAACGACAGAAATCTTCCGGATAAGGCAATTGATCTGATGGATGAGGCGGCTTCTGCGATCCGGCTTACCGGCTGCAAGGGAGCATCACCGAAAATACAACAGATTGAGGAACAGATCGCGGCAAAGGAAGCGGAACTGGAAAATGCACTAAAGAGTGATGATCCGGAATCGGTATCGGATTCTAAGAAATCTTTACAGGCTTTATATAAAAAGAAAAATTCCCTTAAAAAGAGACGGGAAAACTCACACCAAAAAGAGTTTGTGGTAAATGAGGATGATATTGCACAAATAGTGGCTGCCTGGACTAAGATCCCCGTCAGTCGTCTGGAAGAAAAAGAAAGTGAGAGGCTTCTTAGATTAGAATCCGTTCTTCACAAACGTGTGGTTGGTCAGGAAGAGGCGGTAACTGCTGTGGCTAAGGCAATGCGAAGAGGAAGAGTGGGCTTGCAGGATCCCAGGCGCCCGATCGGTTCCTTCCTGTTTTTGGGCCCCACCGGTGTGGGTAAGACAGAATTGAGTAAAGCCCTGGCAGAAGCCATGTTTGGATCCGAATCGGCACTCATCCGTGTGGATATGTCCGAATATATGGAAAGTCACAGTGTGTCCAAAATGATTGGTTCTCCTCCCGGATACGTAGGATTTGACGAAGGAGGACAATTGAGTGAAAAGATCAGACGCAATCCTTATTCCGTAGTTTTGTTTGATGAGGTGGAAAAAGCACATCCCGATGTGTTTAATATTCTTCTTCAGGTTTTGGATGATGGTCATATTACGGATTCCAAGGGCAGAAAAGTTAGTTTTAAAAATACGGTCATTATTATGACTTCCAATGCCGGTGCATCCCGTATTGTGGATCCGAAAAACCTTGGATTTGCCACAAAGCCGGATGCAAAAAAAGATTACGAGAAAATGAAAAACGGTGTAATGGAGGAAGTAAAGCATCTGTTCAAACCGGAATTCATCAACCGTATTGATGATATGATCGTATTCCATGCGCTGACGGATGAGGACATGAAGGAGATCATTACCCTGTTGAGTAAGGACCTGATTGGCCGCTGCAAGAGATTATGTGATATCCAACTTTCGATTACCCCTTCAGTCAAGAGTTTTATCGTGGATAAATACAGCAATCTTAAGATGGGAGCACGTCCGTTAAGGCGTGCGGTACAAAGTGAGATTGAGGATCTGTTGGCAGAAGAAATGCTTGAAGGGAAGATTAAAAACGGGGATCATGTAAAGGTACGGCTTCAGGATAAAAAAATTCAATTTGAGGTTCAGTGACCGAATGAATAATGGGATAAATTATTGCGCAAAAAGAGTAGATATTTGCCCCAAAATCAGATATACTGAGTACAGGATATTTAAATTCAGAATACGATACGGAATGTATTATATTATGGATACAAAGAACGGAGGATAAAAGAAATGGCTTCAGCTGATAAACTGCTTTTTGTTGAGGAAGATGGCAGTCTGGGATTTGGAGATTACACACGGGTAGAGAAGGCGAAGGTGGAAGATTTTCCTTATCAGGGAGACCTGTTGAAGGTAAAAACCTACCAGACTATGACAAAACTGGAAAGAAACGGTATGTTTGTATACGAATCCGTACCGGGAACCAGTGTTACTCATTTTGCAGAAAAGGCAGATGGTGTTACCTTTACGGTAGCGGGCAGTGAAGATGCACAGATTACAGTAGGGTTAGAGGACGACCGGGAATACAAAGTATCTCTGGATGGTGAGAGCGCAGGATTTGTTAAGACGAATCTTGGCGGCAAGTTAAATATCAGTGTAGATCTGTCATCAGGAGATGCTGTTTTGGTAGAGATTACCAAGTGCGAATGATATAGAATAAGATGATTGCGGAGTAAATATGGCAAAGAACAGCTATGTATATTTCTGCAGCGAATGTGGATATGAATCTTCCAAATGGATGG
>CAYLSH010000093.1:0-7261 GCA_964386235.1 uncultured Lachnospiraceae bacterium
GCCAGTTTTTTTGCGCTGGCACTGCGTTATGAATTTGAATATGAGATGATTCCGGAATACTTTCTGGATACGGTTATCCGTTTTTTACCATTTAATATTCTGATCACGCTGGTTATTTTTTACATGCTCAAAATGTATAACAGTTTGTGGGCATTTGCAGGAGAAACCGAATTGCAGAATGTGATCGTGTCCTGCTTTTTATCGGCTGCGATAAACGGGATAGGACTGAATCTTGTAAAAGTAGAAGCTAAGGCGGTACCGGACAGTTACTATTTTATGTATGCTTTTTCTTTGGTAACGCTGATCTTTGCCAGCCGTTTTTCGTATCGGTATATAAGGAGCAGAAAACATAAACAGCAGAATAAGAACAATGCAACAAGGGTAATGCTCATAGGAGCGGGAGATGCCGGCAATTCCATCATCAAGGAAATTGTAACCAGTAATTTTTCGACCATGACAGTTGCCTGTATCATTGATGATGATAAGGATAAATGGGGCAGTTTTATTCAGGGCATTAAAGTAAATGGCGGCAGGGATAAGATCTTAGAATGTGTGGATGTATACAGCATTGATGAGATTTTCATTGCCATTCCGTCCGCACCGCCATCCGTTATCAAAGAGATTCTGGATATCTGTAAGGAAACGGAGTGCAAACTGCGTGTGCTTCCGGGTATCTATCAGTTGGTAAATGGAGAAGTCAATGTCAGCAAACTGCGTGATGTAGAAGTGGAAGATCTGTTAGGCAGGGATCCGATTCGGGTGGATATTGATTCTATTTTAGGGTATGTGAGCGGAAAAACCATCTTAGTCACAGGCGGAGGCGGTTCTATCGGAAGTGAACTTTGCAGACAGATCGCAGGGCATAAACCGAAACGCCTGATCATTGTGGATATCTATGAGAATAATGCCTATGATGTACAGCAGGAACTGCTGCGAAAGTATCCCGAACTGGATCTGGTGGTACTGATCGCATCCGTGCGTAACACGAATCGTATGAATGCCATTTTTGAAATGTATCGTCCGGATATCGTGTACCATGCGGCGGCACACAAACATGTTCCCCTGATGGAAACAAGCCCGAATGAGGCGATTAAAAACAATGTGTTCGGCACGTGGAAAACGGCACAGGCAGCAGCACTTTACGGAACCGGGAAATTTGTCATGATTTCCACGGATAAAGCAGTAAATCCAACGAATATCATGGGAGCCAGCAAGCGTATCTGTGAAATGATCGTGCAGACGTTTAACAAGCATTATGATACGGAGTTTGTGGCAGTCCGCTTTGGAAACGTGCTGGGAAGCAACGGAAGTGTGATCCCTTTGTTTAAACGCCAGATTGCACAGGGAGGTCCGGTGACGGTTACGCATCCGGATATCATCCGCTATTTTATGACGATTCCCGAAGCTGTGTCCCTTGTGTTACAGGCGGGGGCTTACGCAAAAGGCGGAGAGATTTTTGTTCTGGATATGGGAGAACCGGTTAAGATCTTAGATCTCGCAAAGAATCTGATCCGTTTATCCGGCTATAAAGTGGATGAGGATATTAAGATTGAATTTACGGGCCTTCGTCCGGGAGAAAAATTATATGAGGAATTGCTGATGGATGAAGAGGGGCTTCAGGATACGGCAAATAAGATGATCCACATTGGCAAACCCATTGAATTGGATGAAATGAAGTTTTTTGCTCTTTTAAAGCAGATGAAGGAAGAATCCAAAAATGAAAGTGCGGACATCCGTCATCTGGTAAAAGAGATCGTGCCGACCTATCAGATCAAAGAATAAATAGGTTGTTTCGGTCAGAAGAACATGATATAACATAAAAACAGGATGAAGAAAGGTGTAAGATAATGGAAAAGAAAAGGATCTATCTGTCCTGCCCTACCATGCATGGGGAAGAACAGGAATTTATCAAAGAAGCATTTGATACCAACTGGGTTGCGCCGCTTGGACCAAATGTAAATGCATTTGAAAAAGAACTGGCAGAATATGTAGGGATTGCACATGCTTCGGCATTATCAGCCGGAACGGCAGCCATTCATCTTGCACTGAAATTATTTGATGTAGGACCGGGTGATATTGTGTTCTCCACGGATCTTACCTTTGCGGCAACCTGTAATCCGATCCTCTATGAAAAAGCAACACCGGTTTTTATTGATTCGGAAAAAGACACATGGAATATGTCACCGGAGGCGTTAAAGAAAGCATTTGAAAAATACCCGCATCCGAAGGCAGTTGTGGTTGCCCATCTGTATGGAACCATGGCAAAAATGGATGAGATCATGGCAATCTGTAAGGAACATAATGTGCCGGTGATCGAAGATGCTGCGGAAGCATTGGGTTCGACTTTGCATGGTCAGTATGCCGGTACTTTTGGGGATGTAGGAATTTTTTCTTTTAACGGCAACAAGATCATTACCACATCCGGTGGCGGTATGTTAGTGTCCAATAAGGAAGCGGATACGAAAAAGGCAACTTTCTGGGCTACGCAGACAAGAGAAAATGCAAGGCATTATCAGCATAAAGAAATCGGATACAATTATCGTATGTCCAATGTAGTAGCCGGAATCGGAAGAGGACAGTTATTACATCTGGATGAGCATATCGCCCGAAAAAGAGAGATCTATGAACAGTACAGCAAGGCATTTGCAGACATAGAGGCAATCTCCATGAATCCGATGAATCCGGATGGAGAGGCAAATAACTGGTTGTCCGGTATTCTGATCAATAAGGAAAGCGGTGTGGATCCCAAAGCCATCATGGATGCGCTCGCTGAGGACAATATCGAATCGCGCCCTGTCTGGAAACCAATGCATTTGCAGCCGGTTTATGCCGGATATGATTTCTTTACAGAGGAAGGACTTTGCACCGCAGAGAAAAATTGTGACATTGCAGTATGGGAAAATGATGCACCTGACAGTGTGGGGGCGGATGTATTTGACAGAGGAATCTGTTTGCCGAGTGATATTAAAAACACAGAGGAAGATATGGAACGAATTATAAGTATTGTGAGAAGTTTCTTTTAATAAATAGGAAAGGTACTTTACTATGTATCGACATTTTTGGAAGCGTCTGCTTGATATTCTGATATCCGGAGCGGCACTTGTTTTACTCAGTCCACTGCTTTTGATCGTGGCAGTCCTTGTAAGGACAAAATTAGGTTCTCCGGTTCTTTTTAAACAGGAAAGACCCGGTAAAAACGAAAAGATTTTTACCCTGTACAAATTCCGCACTATGACGGATGAAAGGGATGAAAACGGACAATTGATGCCGGATGAAGTGAGACTGACTTCTTTTGGGAAAATGCTCCGTGCGACCAGTCTGGATGAACTGCCGGAACTGCTTAACATTTTTAAGGGGGAAATGAGCCTCATCGGTCCCAGACCGTTGCTTGTCAAATATCTTCCCCTGTACAATGAACAGCAGAAACATCGTCATGATGTCAGACCCGGACTGACCGGACTTGCGCAGGTGAATGGACGGAATGCCATTACATGGGAAAAGAAATTTGAATATGACGTGGAATATGTACAGAATCTTTCATTTTTACTGGATTGTAAGATCTTCTGGCAGACAATCCGGGCAGTTGTGAAGCACGAAGGGATCAGCAGTGCCACGGATGCTACGATGGAAGCGTTTCAGGGAACTCCCACAGAGATGGCAAAGGAAAGGGAACGGTAGGATACATGAATATTTTATTTTGCAGTGTAGGAAGAAGATGCGAATTATTAAAAGATTTCCGAGCAACGCTTGGAAATGAAGTTAAGATCGTGGTAACGGACAACAGTCCGGTGGCACCGGCAATGGCATTTGCGGATAAAGCCTATCTGGTGCCGTTGATCAGCGATCCCTCCTATATTTCCATTATTTTGGATGTTTGCAAAAAAGAACAGATACAGGCAGTGACGACCCTGATCGATCCGGAGATCATGCTTTTGGCAGAGCATAGGGAAGAATTTGAAAAACTGGGAGTCATTGTTTTAGCACCATATACGGAAACGGCAAAATTGTGTTTCAACAAATACGATATGTATCGTTTTTTGACGCAAAAAGGAATCCCGACTGTGAAGACATATGGAAGTTATGCGGAATTTGCGGCTTCCTATGAAAAAGATGGAATTACCTTTCCGGTGTTTGTAAAACCGAGAACGGGAAGCGGTAGTGTGGGAGCCAGAAAAATCGACAATTTACAACTGTTGCAGCAGGTGACACAGCAGGATGAGAGCCTGATCATACAGGAACTGATGACGGGCAAGGATCTGGATGCGGATGTGTATGTGGACACGATCAGTCATAAAGCGGTTGCCATTTTTTCTAAGAAAAAATTGTCTACGACTATTGGCGGAGCCAATAAAACGATCTCATTTAAGGATGAGAAACTGTTTGCCTTTGTACAACAGATCATAGATGAAATGCAGTTTAACGGTCCCTTGGACATGGATTTCTTTTATCAGGATGGAAATTATTATCTTTCGGAGATCAATCCCCGCTTCGGTGGTGCGTATCTGCATGCATACGGCGCAGGCGTGGATTTTATCCGTCTGATCCGGGAAAATGTAGAGGGCAGAGAAAATCCGGTTCAGATCGGTCAGTATGAAGAAGATGTGGTCATGATGATGTATGACAGTGTTGTCATTAAAAAGAAGAGCGAAATTGATGCTTCTATCGAAGCATCTGCGGAATGGAGATAAGTGTGAAAAATCACATTGATATGCTGATTCCGCTCAGAAAAGAGGATGGTGTGAAAGTATTAATCCTTTCCAATTATGCGAATGGTCTGTATTTATTTCGGAAGGAAGTCGTTTCTTCTTTTGTAAAAAGTGGAAATGATGTCTGTATTTCGGTTCCACAGGATGAAAACTGTTCAAAACTTAAAGCACTGGGAGCCCGGATCGTACCGAGCCATTTACAGAGGCGGGGCATGAATCCGCTAAAAGACCTGAAACTACTGGCAGAGTATCTGCGTCTGATCGGCAGGGAAAAGCCGGATATGGTATTTACTTATACGATCAAGCCGAACCTTTACGGTGGACTGGCATCGGCCCTGAAAAAGGTTCCGTATGCCATGAATGTAACGGGGCTTGGGACGGCACTGGAAAATCCGGGGGTGTTAGGTAAGATTTTACTTGCTTTTTACAGACTGGTGAGTGCAAAAGCAGAATGTGTTTTTTTTCAAAACAGCGGAAATATGGAATTTATGCAAAAAAAAGGGATCGCATTAAAAAACAGCAGTTTGTTACCCGGTTCAGGAGTAAACCTTCTGGAACATCCTTTTGTACCATATCCTTCCGAGGAGGATGGCATCCGTATGCTTGCGGTTTTACGCATTATGAAAGACAAGGGAATTGAGGAATACTTATATTCAGCTGAAACGATTGCATCGCAGTATCCTCATGTGCAGTTTGAACTGGTGGGGGAATACGAAGAAGAAAGCCGTGAAATCTATGAGCCGATGATCCGGGATCTGGAGCAGAGGGGTATCTTAAAGTATTATGGTCATATTGACAATGTAGCGGAGGTTATGGCAAAAAGTCATATTCTGGTGCATCCTTCGTATCACGAGGGCTTGTCAAACGTTTGCCTGGAGGCGGCTGCATGTGGAAGACCGGTTTTGACTACGGATATACCCGGTTGTAGGGAAACCATTGAAACGGCAGAGAATGCAAGCGGAATGCTCTTTGAAGCACGGAATCGGGATGCGCTTGCTGAAGCGATTAAGACGGTATTATCCTTTTCCTGGCAGACACGCAGTCAGATGGGGACAAATGGGCGGCATCATGTGGAAAAGCATTTTGACCGTCAGATAGTAGTGGATGCCTATCAGGAGCGGCTAACATCGCTAACATCCTGCCATTCCTAAAAATATTGAAATACACGGGCAGTTAGTGCTATAATGAGCAGTGGACTATGAGTATAAAATAAACGTCTGAAAAGAGGAACGATATGAGTTTGTATGAAAAGATTGTAAATAAAGAAGAGAAAATCTCCCTTGTGGGACTTGGTTACGTGGGAATGCCGATTGCAGTTGCATTTGCAAGAAAGGTACAGGTGATTGGATATGATCTGAACGCAGCCAAGATCGATCTGTACAAAAACGGCATTGACCCGACCAATGAAGTGGGCAATGAAGTGATAAAGAATACTACGGTTGAATTTACTTCCGATGAAAGTAAGTTAAAAGAAGCAAAGTTTCATATCGTTGCGGTTCCGACACCGGTAAATGATGATCATACACCGGATCTGACACCGGTAGAAGGGGCAAGCCGTATTCTGGGACGTAACCTGACAAAAGGTTCCATCGTTGTATTTGAGTCCACCGTATATCCGGGCGTGACAGAAGAGGTGTGCGTGCCGATCTTAGAAAAGGAATCCGGTTTAAAATGCGGTGTGGACTTTAAAATCGGTTATTCACCGGAGCGAATCAATCCGGGCGATAAGGTTCATAGATTGGAAACGATCACGAAGATTGTGTCCGGTATGGATAAAGAGACACTGGATGAAGTAGCAAAAGTATATGAACTGGTTGTGGAAGCAGGTGTGCACAGAGCAGAGTCCATTAAAGTGGCAGAGGCTGCTAAGGTTATTGAAAACAGCCAGCGTGATATCAATATCGCATTTATGAATGAATTATCCATTATTTTTAATAAAATGGGAATCGACACCAAGGCAGTACTGACGGCTGCAGGAACCAAGTGGAATTTCTTAAAATTTGCACCGGGACTGGTTGGCGGCCATTGCATCGGCGTGGATCCTTATTATCTGACCTATAAGGCAGAACAGTTGGGATACCATTCCCAGATTATTCTGTCCGGTCGCCGTATCAATGATGATATGGGCAAATATGTGGCAGAGAGCATTGTAAAAAATATGATTGCTGCGGATATTCCGGTAAAAAATGCAAACGTGGCAATCTTAGGATTTACTTTTAAAGAAAACTGTCCGGACACCCGTAATACCAAGATCATCGATATTTATAAAGAACTTGGTGAGTACGGAATCACGCCGGTTGTTGTGGATACGACAGCGGATGCAGCAGAAGCAGAACGTCTTTATGGCATTCGCTTTGGCGCCATGGATGATATTAAAGATATGGATGCGGTCATTATTGCCGTTGCCCATGATGAATTCATGAAACTGACCAAGGAAGACATCAAGGGCTTCTTTGCAAAGGAAAATAAAGTAAAAGTGTTAGCGGATATCAAGGGAATTCTGGATCGTAAAGAATATGAAAAAGAGTTCTCCTATTGGAGATTATAAGTAGAAA
>CAYLSH010000094.1:0-7084 GCA_964386235.1 uncultured Lachnospiraceae bacterium
TGACATTAGAAGAAATGTCAACTACTTATTATGATGTGTTAAAAGAAATTGGCAATATCGGGGCAGGGAATGCAACAACTGCCCTTGCCAGCTTATTGCAGAGCAAAGTTGACATGAAGGTTCCAAACGTTATGATGCTGGATTTTAAGGACGTTGGGAATCTGCTTGGTGGTGAAGAACAGGAAATGGTTGCAGCTTTTCTGGGTGTGGAAGGAGATATCACAGGAAGTATTCTGTTTTTGATCCGGAAAGAAACCGCCATGATGATGGCAAAAAAACTATTAGGGGATTTTTGTGGTGATGATCTTGGGGAAATGGAACGTTCCGCAGTAAAAGAAGTTTCCAATATCATTACAGGCTCCTACCTCAATGCCCTTGCGACATTGACGAATCTGACGATTTATCCGTCAGTTCCGGACCTTGCAGTGGATATGGCAGGAGCAATCTTAAGCGTACCGGCGATTCAGTTTGGAATCATGGGGGACAAGATCCTTCTGATCCAGTCACAGTTAAAGAATGATGATGAAGTGGATATGGAAGGATTTTTCATCATGGTGCCGGATGTGGATTCATACGAAAAGATTCTGAGTTCTTTGGGTATCCCGGTATAGTACTGTGCCGGCATATCCTTATTCTTGATGTTGGGGATAAATATAATGGAAATAAAAGTAGGAATGGCGGATCTCAATGTCTGTGAGAGCCCGGACAGCATTACTACACTGGGACTGGGCTCCTGTGTGGGAGTCGTGCTCTATGACCCGGTAGTAAAGAAATGCGGTATGGTCCATGTGATGCTGCCGGACAGTACGGCAATCACAAACAATCAGAACATTGCCAAATTCGCAGATACAGGAATAGATGAGTGCCTGCGTCAGGTGCTTGCAACCGGGGCGAGAAGAGAACGCCTGATTGCCAAAATAGCCGGCGGCTCACAGATGTTCAGTATCAATACCAATAATTCTATGCTTCGTGTCGGCGATCGTAATGTAGAAGCGGTAAGAAAAAAACTTGGAGAACTAAAGATCCCGATTGTGGCCTCGGATACGGGGGAGAACTACGGAAGAACGGTTGTTTTTTACCCGGAAACGGGAGATTATCTGATACGGGCGATCGGAAAAGAACCAAGGACAATATAGGATGTGGATTAAGGGATGAATAAGAAACTGAAAATGCTGCCGGTATATCTGATGCTGATTACCGGCGCAGTAACCGGTATTATTACATATTTGCTACAATATGAAGGCAAAACAGCCCTGCTCATTTTGCTGGGAGTTTTGCTTTTCTTCTATATCGCAGGCAGTTTGTTTGCAGGACTGATCAACCGCTTTGAAAAAGAGCAGGATGAAAAAGAACGTCAGAGATTAGAAGAAGAAGGCAAAGTGCTGGAAAAAGAACGGGCTGACAAAGAAGCGGCAGATGAAAAAGATGATAAAGATGACAAAGAAGAAACTCCGGACGAAGAAGACAGTGTAAAGGATGCGGGAGAACAATAGGATGGACGAAAACGCAAGAATGAAACTTTGGCAGGATTATGCCAAACATAAGTCTGCGGACACACGTGAAAAACTCATATTGGAATACGCGCCTCTTGTAAAACTGGTGGCCGGAAGATTAAGCATGTATCTTGGCTACAATGTGGAGTATGATGATCTTGTCAGTTATGGTATTTTTGGACTGATTGATGCCATTGATAAGTTTGAGTACGCAAAAGCAGTTAAGTTTGAAACCTATGCCTCTTTACGTATTCGTGGATCCATTCTGGATCAGATCCGTAAGATGGACTGGATTCCGCGTACCATTCGCCAGAGACAAAAACAGATTGATGCTGCCATGAAAGAATTTGAAGTGACCAATGGCAGACAGGCAACGGATGCAGAACTTGCCGCACAACTGGGAATTGCAGAAGAAGAGTATGCGGAATGGCAGACCCAGATGAAAGTGACCAATGTTGTGTCACTCAATGAGTTTATGGAACAGGGAAGCGATGTTCCCAATAAAAAGGATTCTTCCTCCCATTATGCACAGCCGGAAGAGGCATATGAACAGGGAGAGTTAAAAGAAGTACTAAAAGATGCTCTGACGCTTTTGACCGAAAAAGAACGCAGGGTGATAGAACTGTATTATTATGAAGAACTGACATTAAAAGAGATCAGCGTCGTACTTGAGGTATCCGAATCCAGAATCTCCCAGCTTCATACAAAGGCACTTCAGAAAATGAAGGGAAGAATGGGAAAATACATGGGAATCTTAAGTTGACGAACAATACGACAGTAGCACGTAAACCCCGGATAAATAAGAGGAAACGATGAACGCATACTATCAGATTATTAATGAAGATTCAGGAACAAAGTTAAAATTTTATCCCCCCACGGACGGAGGAAGGGCAACGGTGGATGTGCAGTTGTTAATGGATTATCTGAGTTATCATAGGATACCGTTTGCAGCAAAGGATCTTTCAGTCGCAACTTCAGCCATCAAGGAAGAAACGGTTATTACATTAAGCATCAATCGTTCGCTTCCGGTACCGGAGGACTTTAGGATTGAAGTAGTGGAAGGAAATATGCAGGCGATCTGTAATTTTGTACCACCTTCCAATGATGGTATTCGTCTGGGAAAAGAAGATATCCTAAATGAGATTAGAAATAAGAAAATTATATTTGGCGTGGACGAAGCGGTGATTGATGAATATCTCCGTAATCCCCGCTATTTGGAAAATATAGTGGTTGCCAGGGGAGAAGAACCGAGGCAGGGAACGGATGCGCGTATAGAGTATTTCTTTAATACGGATCTGAAAGCACGTCCGACTTTAAATGAAGACGGAAGTGTTGACTTTTTTAATTTGAATATTATCAACCATTGTGAAGCGGGCGAACTTTTGGCAAGGTTGTACCCCGAGGACAGGGGCGATGCCGGATCCGATGTATTGGGCAACCGGATCAATCCCCGTCTGGTAAAACACGATGTGCTTCGTTTTGGAAAAAACATACGTCTGTCCGAAGATAAACTTGAGATTTATGCAATCGAAAGCGGACACGTTACACTTGTGGAAGGACGGGTTTTCGTTTCCAATCTTATGGAAGTGGAAAATGTGGATACTTCAACGGGGAATATCAATTACGATGGTAATGTTCAGGTTAATGGCAATGTGTGTTCCAATTTCAAGGTAACCGCTACCGGCAATGTGGAAGTAAGGGGCGTCGTGGAAGGCGCTGTGATTGAAGCCGGCGGTAATATTACGATTGCCAAGGGCATGAATGGAATGAGTAAAGGCATTCTTCGTGCGAAGGGCAATGTAATTGCCAAATTCTTAGAGAATTCCACCGTGGAGACCAATGGCTACGTGGAAGCAGGTTCCATTATGCATAGCAATGTCATGGCGGGATCGGAAGTACATGTCAGTGGCAAAAAAGGTTTTATTTCCGGCGGACATGTGTCAGCCACATCTTTGATTGAAGTAAAGACGCTGGGCTCTGAGATGGGAACGGATACGGTGGTGGAAGTCGGTGTCAGCCCCGTGGTAAAAAAGCGACATAAAGAACTGACGGAACAGATTGCTGCGGATATGAAGATTATTGAGCGTGCAGTTCCGATCTTAGAAGCAGCCCGTGATAAATACCAGGCGGGTAAGGAACTGAGCGAATCCCAGATCGCAAATGTCAGGGAACTGACTGAGGTTATCAAATCCAAACGTGCAGTACTGGCACAGGCCCAGGATGAACTATTTGAACTCGATGAGATTTTGACAGAAGAAAAACCGGCACAGGTGGTTGTACGAAAGATTGTCTATTCCGGCACCAAGATCATTATCTCGGATGTGTCTAAGATTGTAAAAGAAAGTATGCAGTATTGTCGTTTCATCCGGTTTAAAGGTGACGTGAAGATGGTTTCCATGTAGAACTTTTTTTATGGAGGTGGGAGTATGGCGATCAGTCCAATTTTATTAAATGGCAGTGTAACCCGTATGCAGGATATTACACAGGTAAAACAAAATGAAGATATGAAGGGCATGGTCGACCAGACGAATTTTCAAAATACCTTCCACAAGGAAATCGATCATAAACTAAATCAGGTTCATCAGAGTGACAATGCGGACAATCACCAGAAAAAATTTGACGCAAAGGAAAAAGGCGACAATGAGTACAGTGGTGACGGCGGCAAAAGACGACAGCAGAACAAACGTCAGGACGGAACTGTGATTGCGAAGACGCAGGGCGGTTTTGACATTAAGATTTAGGTCCGGTTCTTAAAAACCGATGTACCAGAATACAGATATACAGGATGGAAAAATAGAATGGAAATATTACAGATTATTGTATTGATCGCAGGGGCACTTCTGTTTACCGTGAGTTTTTTTATACCGGATAAACAGGTGGACACCGCAAATGTAAAGGAAAAAGAAGAAAAAATTTTTCGGGAACTGATGGAGCAGGAACTGCCTAAGATCCGCGAAAAAATTGATGAGGCAACCGAAGAAGGCTTAGAACATGCCAAAGAAAATTCAAGGCGTCAGATGGAGAGGCTGACCAATGAGAAAATGATGGCAATCAATGAGTATTCGGACACCGTTATGGCTGAGATCCACAAGAATCACGAAGAAGCGGTTTTTCTCTATGATATGCTGAATAATAAGCACGCGCAGGTAAAAAACACGGCGGCTGAATTATCCCAGGTGGTAAAACAGTCCAAACAGGTAAAAAGTGCTGCAAAGACAACAAAAAAAGAAGAAAAGAATGAGATTCCTTCCTTTGAAGCAATGCCGGTAAAGGATATAGAACCGATACCGCCGGTGGAAGAGAAAACGGATAAAAAAGCAACGGATTCCTTACCAAAGGAAGAGGCTGTCAATAATGTAGAGATCATGTTTGCCACAGAAGGCAATGAAGAAAACAGCAACGACCGTATTTTGGAACTGCATAAGGCGGGCAAATCCAATATGGCAATTGCAAGAGAATTAGGATTGGGCATCGGTGAAGTAAAACTGGTGATTGATCTGTTTAAGGGTGGAATGTAATGAAGATGCGTTATTATTTACGTGGTCTTGGTCTTGGAATCCTCTTTACCGCAGTCTTTTTTCTGATCGGTGGTGAGTCCGGACAGACCATGAGTGATGAAATGATAAAGGAACGTGCCAGGGAACTTGGCATGATGGAAAGTACGGTATTAGCCGATATTCCGACTTCATCAGCGGAAGATGCTTTAGTGGAAAATACATCTGAGGAAGATGTGTCAATGGAAGATACATCTGATGAAGATATTTTGGAGAAAAACACATCTGTTGAAGAAACTTCGAAGGAAGATACTTCCGTAGAAGAAACAACGGTGGAAAACACAGAGGAAGCCACAGAGGAAGCCACTACGGAAGAAAATGTTGACAAAGAGGCAGATACAGAAGAAATCGTATCTGAGGAAGGTACCGTCATCAGTATTGTTGTCAATAAAGGAGAAGGTTCGGATACGGTCAGCCGTCATTTGTACGAGGCAGGATTGATTGATGATGCACAGGCATATGATAAGTACCTTATGCAGAATGGCTATGACAGAAAGATAGGAGCGGGGGAACATCTGATTCCCACCGGCTCTGACTGGGAAACAATTGCAAAACTGCTTTGCAGATAATAGGGTAATAATAAAAAGACAGAAACCGAATTTGTTGCGGTTTCTGTCTTTTGTTATAGGTATAATGCATAGTAGTTATATCATGGAATATGCTAAAACAACTTGGATAATACGGCATATACATCATCCGGATCAAAGGGTTTCTGGATAAAATCCGATGCTCCGTAGCGTAAGGAGTCAATTACCTTGTCCTTTTGTCCGGCAGCGCTGACCATCAGCACCTTCTGATCCGGATATTGCGCGCGGATCTGTTTAAGGGCAGTGATGCCGTCCATGACGGGCATGGTAATATCCAGTGTAATAAGATCGGGCGAGCATGTCTTCAGCATGTCCATAAGTTCTTGTCCATTACCGGCTTCGCCGATTACTTCGTCACCATTTTCTACAAATACGGCCTTGAGCATTTTGCGGAAAATACGGGAATCGTCTACAATGATAACTTTAATCATACAGGATATCTCCTTTATTAATTTGAAAATTCATGATCGATGGAAAAAACAACAGTAATTTCTTTGTCAAAAACAACGACCGGGATACATAAGAGGTTTCCTTTTAAAGTGCCGGGTTCTGTGAAGAATTCGGGAACTTTCATGTCAAGATCCACATTTTCGATGCTTTTCCTGGTGGCAAACATACCGTTTACACAGTTGATCAGTTCACACAAAGCATCCAGGGTATCTTCTGTTTCGTGGATGTATTCAGCACCGGCAAAACCTACGGCCACTTCTTTGAGCGACGTGATATCGCCGCAGACAGCATTCAGAATGGAGTGTTCCCCAAATAATTCCTGTTTAGCCATATAAGGATAAGATAGTTCGGATGTAATATAGGGTTTGCGGATGTATACACGAAAATCAACCAGACGGTAGATGGCTCTTAATAAAACTCCGCCAAGCTCTATCAGAAGTTCCGGCTGCTTGTAAAAGAAGATCGGTATGATGCGCTCGATCTCACAGCTTTTCAGGTTCTCCATGTCACCCAGTGTAAGGGAGTAGTGCTTCTGGTAGTTCTCCAGTGCATTGTTGATCTCGTCCATAGTCAGGCATCCGTGATCAATAATGGCCTGCACGAAAGCAAGGAATCCGTTTCCCTGAAGGTCCAGCAGTCTTTCTACCTGTTCTTCGGTCAGATAGCCATTGTCAACAGCAATATCACCGAAGCGTTTATCATAAATTGCCTGGAGCTGGTTGATCTCCTCCGCCTGATCAATCGTAATGACTTTCTCAGAAACGGCGATCACACCAAGACGTGCACGACGTTCTTCTTTGGTGGAAAAAATGACCTCAACATTCTGCTCTGACAATTTACCGACTTCAACGAGGTAATTAGCAAAAATCCGATCAAACATGATGTATACCCTTTCGTAGTGTATTAGTTGAATTCACAATTTATGTTCATTATATCTTGAAACTGTGAAATAGGCAAGGAAATCATAAAATTTGGCGCATAAAGGAGCACAAAAGCAATA
>CAYLSH010000095.1:0-7045 GCA_964386235.1 uncultured Lachnospiraceae bacterium
GCAGGCAACCAGAGCGGAAGCAAGAAGGGAAGGGCTAAGAGAAGGCCGAGAAGAAATGCGTAAGGAAGCTATTGAAAAATTCATTCTTGCATCCATGGATTTTGGAGTGACAAAGGAAAACGTGATAGAGCAGTTAATAAAGAGGTATGACCTAACAGAGCAGGATGCAAAAGAAGAAATGGCAAAGCACAGAAAGTGAAAAATGATATGTGTTTGGCAAAAAAAGGAAATGCTATTACATCGTTTTTAATCAACCAGACCAAATACTTGCCTATTTCTCTCATAGCACAAGTCCAAAAAGCCTCGGAGTAGCCAGCTACGCCTACGTTTTTTGAATTGTACTCTGAAAGAAATATTCAGCGTATTTGGTCTGGTTATTGAGAAACCGATGTACTGGAAGATGAAAAGGAGTGCAATTAAATACAAAGAAAAAAGTGCTGAACCATGGTGGACTCCGCGGCTTGGCACTTTTTTCTTTTTTAATAGGAAATTCTCTGAAATTACTTATTATATAAAAAGTAGTTGACAACTGCCCCATACTGTATATAATAAATATATACAGTATAAACAGTAATAACAGTAGATGCAGCAATTCACCTTAGCACGATAAGTATAACCACTGCAGGAAGAAGGGAGGATGGCATGAATATTTTTATTGATAATAAGAGTGGGAAGCCGATTTACGAACAGATTTATTCGCAGATTAAGGAACAGATTATCAGCGGTGCCCTGAAGGAGGATGAGATGCTTCCTTCCATCAGGGGACTGGCTAAGGATTTACGGATCAGTTTTATTACTACAAAAAGGGCTTATGAAGAACTGGAAAAAGAGGGTTATATTTACACGCTTCCGGCAAAGGGCTGTTATGTGGCACCTAAGAATATGGAACTGATACGGGAAGGAAATTTAAAAAAGATTGAGAGTTATATTGATGAGATTGTGAAGCTGGCGGTCTCCTGCAATCTTAGCAAGGAAGAACTGATCGAAATGCTTCAGTACGGAATGGAGGAATTAGTGTAAAAAATAAACTCGATAGTTTATTTTTTACACGGCTATTTGTGCCGCAGGCGCCACAAAGTAGCCCTGATCGCAAAACTGAATCTGAAATTCAGTTTGCGATTCCTTCGACGCAAAGCGTCTGCGGAATGGAGGAATTAGGATGAATGCATTAGAGTTAAAGAATGTTTCAAAGTCGTTTCCGGGCTTTGCGATAAAGGATCTGAATTTGACCCTGCCAAGTGGCTGTATCATGGGGCTGATTGGTGAAAACGGAGCCGGAAAGAGTACTACGATCCGTCTGATCCTGGATATTTTACATAAGGATGGAGGGAGTATCACGATATTGGGAAAGGATAATCAGGATTCTCTGCAGATTACCAAGGAGGAAGTTGGTGTGGTTATGGATGAAGTGGGAATCCTGGATTGCCTGAATACCAAGCAGGTTGGCAAGATCATGCGTCACATTTACCATAACTGGGATCAGGAGGAATATGAACGTCTGTTAAAGAAATTATCCGTGCCTGAGAAAAAGCCGTATAAGGATTTTTCACGTGGTATGAAAATGAAATTGGGAATCGTCATTGCCATGTCCCATAATAGTAAACTTTTGCTGCTTGATGAGGCAACGTCGGGACTGGATCCGGTTGTAAGGGATGAAGTTGTGCAGATGTTTTGTGATTTTACGAGGGATGAGGAGCATTCCATACTGATCTCTTCCCATATTGTGAGCGATCTTGAAAAATTATGCGATTACATTGCGTTTCTCCATAAGGGAGAGCTGCTTCTCTGTGAAGAAAAGGATCGCCTTTTGGAAGAATACGGACTTGTGCGTTGTACAAAAGAGCAGGCGGAAACTATTGACAGAAAGGCTGTCAGATATAAAAAAGAATCGCCTTATGCGGTGGAATTGCTTGTAGAACGGGATGCGGTCACAAAAGACATGATGGTCAGTCCGGTTAGTATAGAGGAATTGTTTGTTTTTATGGTAAAGGAGGAAAGGGAAAATGAAGGGTTTGCTTCTTAAAGATTGGTATCTAATAGTCAAATACTGCAAAATGTATTTGTTTGTGGATCTGTTTTTTATTATAGGTTCTGTTTTTACGGAAGATAATTATGTTTTCTTTGTTTTATATCCTGCTGTTATGTCGGGAATCGTGCCAACCACACTGCTTGGTTATGATGAGCGTGCAAAATGGGATGTGTACTGTGGTGCGTTCCCGCTTACCAAAGCAAGGATTGTTTCGGAAAAGTATATTGTGGGGATGATAATGCAGGCAATACTGCTTGCATTAATGATCCCCGCGCAACTTGCCAGAGTGGCGATGAGACCGGATTACGGCATCCGGGAATGTGTAACCGTTTTGATACTTCTGATTTTTATTTCCGGTTTTTCGACAGCTTTCTGTCTTCCATTCCTGTTCAAACTGGGAAGTGAAAAGGGACGAATCGTTCATATGTTTACGATTGCGCTGGTCTGTGGCGGAACTGTCGCTGCTTCTTTTTCGGTTGACACGGAGCTACTGGCTTCACTGGGAAAACAGTTGTTCATTCCTTTGATTCTCGTATTTGTGATTGTGCTGTATGCGTGTTCGTGGTGCCTGTCCATTCGTTTTTACCGGAAAAGGAATATCTGATTATTCTGACTTCTGATATACTCTGACATAATCGATTTCAAATTCTGCATTGTCAAAGTCGGTGGTTTCATCCGGATCACCCGGCCAGGTGCCGCCGACGGCAAGATTTAACTGCACATAGAAATCCTGATCAAAAGGGGCCGGATATTCCCGCTCGATCACACCCGGATCAACGGAATACCATTCATTTACCGTGTGGTATAAGGTGTCATCCACAAAAAAGCGGATTTCATCCGGTTCCCATTCAATGGAAAATTCGTGAAAAGCATCGGCAAAGGTTTCCCCTTCTAACTGAAAGGTTCCCTGTTGCTGTTCGTGGGGCATACCGTAGTGTATGGTACCGTGCAGCGTATCGGGTTCATGTCCTAAGATCTCCATGATGTCGATCTCACCGCCCCTTGGCCATGTGCCGTAGAGAGTTTCCACGGTGGGCATCATCCAGAATGCAGGCCAGAGACCCTGCCCAACCGGAACTTTTGCACGGGCAACCACTTTCCCATAAGTAAAGTCCTGTTTCTTTCGGGTTACGACTTTTCCGGAAGTATAATAGGGTCTTCCGTTTTTCTGAATTGTCTGGATGGCTTTCAGCGTCAAACGTCCGTCCCCGACAAATACATTATCAGAAGAATCGGTGTACTCCTGCAACTCGGCATTGGTTGCGCCGGGCTGACGCTTGGTAATGGTCCAGATATCGGTATTCAGGGTATCGCCGTTGAATTCATCGTTCCAAAGCAGGGTGTAACCATCGTACTGCGGGACTTCCTCCTGTGAAACCTGAGGTAAAACTTCCTTGGGTTTATATTCTTTTGAGACAGGCTGTGATTCGGTCTGTGTTTCTGTCTCGGTAACGGATTCTGTTTCATCCGTGATTACGTAGACCTCTTCGGTCTGTGTTTGTTTGCTGCCGCATCCGTATACGGATGCCAGCAGTGCGGACATGCCTATAAGCATTCCCAGTTTTTTCGTTGTTGTTCTTTTCATGGTATCCTCTTTCCTTTATATGTTGTTATTTGCTTTTTTCAAAATGTTGATAATCCTTGCTGGAATTCCAGTTGCCTCCCCAGGTAAAGCCATGTTCTGTAAATAACTTGTAACAGAGGTCGTTTTCATCGATTTTATAAGGGAAATCCCTAGTGCGGTCGGCATATACCTCGCTTCCTTTGGGAGAAATATAAGTCTCACCGCTTCCATCCTTATTGTAGATGACGTAAGGGTTATAAAACGGATTGATGTCAATGGCAAGACCATAAGCATGTTTGGACAAATGATCCGTTCCATCCACCACTCGGTAATTAAAGCAGGAAGTGTTATTGTGCTCCATGGAAAGGGTATCATCCCCATCGTAAGCATCAATCAGGGAGATCTCTTCAAATTGATAACCGCTTCGGTACAGTTCTTCAAATATCTCTAGCAGATCCCAGGCGATGTATTTGTGACAAATCAGTTCACCGGTTTGTACGCCACCTTCAAAATCGTTGTAGAGAACATTTAAGTATCTGAGTTCATCCAAAGTAACTTCATCACTGCCTTCTTCCGGGTAGGAAATCCCCACGATGTGTTCTTCCATCTTTGGTGTAATCGGTTCGTAGAAAAAACCTTCTGCGTAGGTATAACGGTCTAAACGGATGTTGTCGGAAGAATCGGGCGTTTCTGCGATGAGTTCCGCAGAGGACGTCTCTTCGACCGCCTGTGTTTCCGTGCTGTTTTCTGTGGATGAAACCATATCTTCCTCACTTTCCGAACTTGCATATGCCAGTTCCGGATTTTGCTGCGCGTATTCATATAAAGTATTGGACGAAGTCAGTGTCCGTGACAGAAAGGTGCAGCAGATAATCACAAAAGCAATGATAGCAAGTGTCTGCCATAATTTTTTATTATGAAGCATAAAAATCTCTCCTTATGATATATGTCGAAGTTATGGTTTTTAGTATACCTTATGAAATTATGCCATAAAAAAAGGAGAATGTACATATTTATAAAGAATGAAAAATAAAGGATAAAACTTGTATTTGCAGGTAAGTTCTAGTAAAATGTCTTTGGTGATTAGAAAAGAGAACCGAATGACCGGAAATAGCAGGTTAAATGAAACACCGGGAGAATAAATATGGCGATCATTGAATCGAAAAATGTATCATTTGATTATATAAGAAGAGATGAAAACGGCAATGTGGAAGGGATTACCCGTGCCGTTGATGATGTTTCCCTTTCCATTGAACAGGGGGATTTCATTGCAATTTTGGGGCATAATGGTTCCGGTAAGTCCACATTTGCCAAACACCTGAATGCGATCCTCTATCCTACGGAGGGAAGTGTCTGGGTGGATGGAAAGGATACTCGCAAAGACGAAAACATCTGGGATGTTAGACAGAGTGCGGGTATGATTTTTCAAAATCCGGACAATCAGATCATTGGTCAGGTTGTGGAAGAAGACGTGGGATTTGGACCGGAGAATCTGGGTGTTCCGACAAAAGAGATCTGGGAACGTGTGGAAGAAAGCTTAAAAGCAGTGGGGATGTATGAATTTCGTAAGCATTCTCCCAATAAACTTTCCGGCGGACAGAAGCAGAGAGTGTCCATTGCAGGCGTGATTGCCATGCATCCCAAATGCATCATTATGGATGAACCAACGGCAATGCTGGATCCGAACGGAAGAAAAGAAGTCATCCGTGCGGCAAGAGCCTTAAATGATGTGGAAAAGGTCACGATCATCCTGATCACTCATTATATGGAAGAAGTGATCTATGCAAACAAGGTCTTTGTTATGGATCAGGGAAAAGTCGTATTGGAGGGAACGCCAAGAGAAGTATTTTCCCATGTGGAAGAACTGAAAAAACTGCGGCTGGATGTGCCGCAGGTAACGTTGCTTGCCCATGAATTAAAGAAGCGTGGTCTTAAACTGCCCGATGGCATTCTGACTACAAAAGAACTGGTAGAAGCACTGAAAACATGTTAAACCGCCTTTTAGGCTGAAATGAGGAATATATGTCACTGATTTTAAATCATGTATATCACACATACGAAGCCGGTACGACCATGCAGGTAAATGCGTTGGATGATGTCTCGCTGACCATTGAGGAAGGCGATTTTATCGGTCTGATCGGACACACCGGCTCCGGTAAATCCACGCTGGTCCAGCATCTGAACGGTCTGTTAAAAGCCACTTCCGGGGATATTCTGTATCATGGACAGGATATCTACGACAAGGATTTTTTGTTAAAGGAATTGCGAAGCAAGGTGGGACTGGTTTTTCAGTATCCGGAGCATCAGTTGTTTGAAGCAACTGTTTTTGAGGATGTCTGTTTTGGCCCCAAAAATCTGGGCCTGACGGAGAAGGAAGTGCAGCTGCGTGCGTATGAGGCATTGAAACTGGTGGGACTTGAGGATGACTTTTTTTATCAGTCCCCATTTGAACTTTCCGGCGGACAGAAACGCCGTGTGGCAATCGCGGGTGTGCTTGCCATGAAGCCGGAGATCCTGATTCTGGATGAACCCACGGCAGGATTGGATCCCAAGGGCAGGGATGAGATTTTAGGACAGGTAAAAAAACTGCACGATGAGGGTAATATCACGGTGGTACTGGTTTCCCACAGCATGGAAGATGTGGCGAATTATGTTAACCGTATAGTGGTTATGAATAAAGGAAAAGTGTTATTTGACGATGCGCCCAAGACCGTTTTTTCCCATTATAAGGAATTAGAAAAAATCGGACTGGCGGCACCACAGGTAACTTATATGATGCATCAGCTGTTAGAAGCGGGGTTTCCGGTAAGAACGGATGCAACGACTATCAAAGAAGCTGCGGATGAGATTATGAAAAAAATAAAGGGATAGTTTATGTTAAGAGATATTACACTGGGACAGTATTACCAGACCGATTCTGTAATACACAGGTTGGATCCGAGAGTAAAGCTGACCGCTACGATTGCATTTATCGTATCATTGTTTTTAGTAAAAAATATATGGGGGTATCTGATCGCTGCCCTGTTTTTGGCATGTGTGATCAAAATATCAAAAGTCCCCTTTTCTTTTATGGTAAAAGGAATGCGCGCCATTGTGCTTTTGTTATTACTAACGGTGGCGTTTAATCTGTTTTTAACACCGGGAGAACCGCTTATTTCCATCTGGAAACTGACGATCACCATGGAAGGGGCAAAGATTGCCGGCATGATGGCGGTACGACTGACTTTTTTAATCATTGGTTCTTCGGTTATGACCCTTACGACCACACCTAACAATCTGACGGACGGTATGGAAAGTTTATTAAAACCGCTTGGCAGAATCAGGGTACCGGTTCATGAGATTGCCATGATGATGTCGATTGCACTTCGTTTCATTCCTATTTTATTAGAAGAAACGGATAAGATCATGAAGGCGCAGATTGCCCGCGGAGCCGATTTTGAAAGCGGTAATAT
>CAYLSH010000096.1:0-6932 GCA_964386235.1 uncultured Lachnospiraceae bacterium
TACGGTATGTGCCGTCCTGACTGTTTCCTACATTCCGGTAACTTTCCTCCGGCTGTGGCCGGTAATCATTCGGATATTGGTTATTCGAATAAGGATATCTTTCATAATCCATATAAAACACCTCTTTTTTCTTTTGATAGACTCAGTATAAATACTAATTGTGTTTTTTGTGTGTTTAAATTATATAAAATCTATGAATTATTCGACCGTGACGGATTTTGCAAGATTTCTTGGCTTATCCACATCACAGCCCTTTCCGACGGAAACATAATAAGCAAATAACTGCAAGGGGATGATGGCAAGGGAATCTGTGAAAAAGGGATTGGTTTCCGGTATATAGATCACATAATCCGCTGTTTTTTCCATCTCGGTGTTGCCCACCGTTGTTACGGCAAGTACAAAAGCGCCTCTTGATTTTACCTCTACAATATTACTCAAGGTCTTTTTGTAAAGTGCCGGCTGTGTGGACACTGCCGCAACTAAAGTGCCATCCTCGATCAGGGAGATGGTGCCATGCTTCAATTCGCCTGCCGCATATGCCTCGGAATGAATATACGAAATTTCTTTTAACTTTAAAGATGCTTCTAAGGAGATTGCATAATCAATCCCACGTCCGATAAAGAAAATATCCTTTGCGGCAATGTAACGATTGGCAAAACGCTGGATGCGCTCTTTATTGTTCATCAGCAGTTCGATCTGCTGGGGAAGGCGTTTCATATCCTCCATATAGCCTGATAGTTCTTCTTTGGTGATCTTGCCTCTGACATCTGCAAATTTAAGTGCAAGCAGATAGAGAGCGATCAACTGTGCCGAATATGCCTTGGTTGTGGCAACCGAAATCTCCGGTCCCGCCCAGGTATACATAACATTGTCTGCCTCTCTTGCAATGGAACTTCCCACGACATTGACAATTCCCAGTACGCGGCACCCTCTGCTCTGTGCCTCGCGTAATGCCGCCAATGTGTCCGCCGTCTCGCCGGACTGGCTGATCACGACCACAAGAGAATTATCATCCAAAATAGGATCCCGATAGCGGAATTCACTGGCAAGATCCACTTCAACCGGGATTCTTGCAATTCCTTCCATCACGTATTTTCCCGTCATGCCGGCGTGGTAAGCGGAACCGCAGGCTACCATATAGATACGGCTCAGATTACAGATTTCTTCGTCCGTCAGCCCCAGTTCCTCTATCACAATATTTCCGTCCTTAATCCTCGGGCTCATGGTATCCGTAACAGTTTTGGCCTGTTCATACATTTCCTTTAACATGAAATGCTCATAGCCGCCTTTTTCTGCCGCAGAAGCATCCCACTCAATCGTCACAGCTTCTTTTTCCAGTTCTTCTTCGTCCACGGAATAAAAATGAAGACCGTCCGCCGTCATACAGGCAACTTCCTGATTGTCCACATAATAGACATTGCGTGTGTACTTTAAAATCGCCGGAACATCGGATGCGATAAAGCAACCGTCCTCACTTTTTCCCACGATCAGCGGGCTGTCCTTTCTGACTGCGTAAAGCGTATCCGGATGATCGGCAAAAAGAATCCCCAGCGCATAGGAGCCCTCCACACGGTGTAATACCTTTGTAATTGCCTCCAGGGGATTGCCCTTATAATAATAGTCAAGCAGATGTGCCACAACTTCCGTATCCGTCTCGGACAAAAAAGTATAGCCGCGTTTGATCAGTTTATTTTTCAGAGGAATATAGTTTTCAATAATCCCGTTGTGAACGACCGCGATCGTTTCCTCCTTATTGTAATGAGGATGGGAATTGATATCACTCGGTGCCCCATGCGTTGCCCATCTGGTATGACCGATTCCCATCATGCCGGGCATGGTTGCCCCATCATGCGTAAGTTCTTCCAGTACTTTAAGTCGTCCCACTGATTTTTCAATCTGGATATGACCGTCTCCGAAAATCGCCATTCCCGCCGAATCATATCCACGATATTCCAATTTTGCAAGACCATCCAAAATAATGGGTGCCGCCTGCTGTTTTCCTACATATCCTACTATTCCACACATGTTTTCTGCTCCTTGCTGTCGTTTTTAGATCATTATCCGTTTCTATTGCATTTTCCAGTACCGGGGATTCATTGAGCATTTTAAAACCAGCCACCGGGGAAGTTTCCGATACATTTTCCCCAACCGGAACCCCATATATTTGCAACCGCTGGTATAGATATAGGGAAGGATCTCTTTTGCCGCCCCCTGCTCCTTTAATTGTGCAACGATTTTCTTTATCATCCGTATTCCCTCGGATTCGGAAGCAATGCCTGCAAATACTTCCGGATGATCCGCCTGTGATACCCCCAGATCAAAATTACGGTGAAACTGTTGTTTTCCCGTATAATTGTGAGAATGAATCACACAGGCATCTGCTGCATAAGCAACTTTATACCCATTTTTCATGGCTTTTGCCGCATAGATCATATCCTCGTTAAATATCGTTCTGTTTACGAAACCTTTTAATTCCTTAAAAATAGTGGCATTGTACGCACAGCATACATTGGAACAAAAATAGGTTTTGATGCCAAGTTCATCCAGATCTTCAATCGACTTAACCCTGCTTACAGGCGGATAATTAAAATCCCTTGTCAGTCTTTCACTCACATGCGCATCCTTTGCGGGCAGCTGTCTTGCATAAGAACAGGCAACCATGGGATCCTCTAAGGGCGCAATCAGTCTTTCTATCAGATTTTCATCATATGGCAATGCGTCCTGCGTCATAAATACGATCACATCCGCATCGGATTTAGAGGCTCCTTTGTTTCTCGTTCCGCCGTGGTCGAATTCCCTTTTGGAAAGGTGATGAATGGAGAGACTGCGATGCTCTGCTAAAAAACGGGTGCCAATATGAAGTGCCTCCATATATTTTTCTTCCGTATTCATCACAATGATCCGGTTTATTGTTACCGTCTGTTTTTCCAAAAGTTCGACCAGTTTTATAAAAGTACCATCCGGTTTATGGGTTGGTATGATTACGTCTATTTTCATGTTCCGTTTTATCCGTCCCTCTCATATAGTAACCCGGTTATCATGTAGCCAAGGTTTAATGGCAAAAAGAGGGCCCGGTCTCAGGCCCTCTTTGGCTTTTATGCTTTATTTGTTAATTTGTTCCCGTATATCCGGTATCAGAGGCAATCTTATTACTATAGGACTGTACTTCTTTTGATACGGTGTAACCCGATTCATTGAATAAAAATTCATGCAGCAAGGCTACATTCTCTGCAAGGTTGTTCGGGATAACGCAACTTCCCTTTCCGCCAACCTTACCCGTTGCACGGTTTGACTCAAACGGGAATCCGTCCTTGCCTACGATATTGTATTTGGCAACATTGGAAAGCATTCCCACCATTTCATCCACATCCAGTGAAGTTGCCACATTCGGAAGTACCTTGTTCAGAATCTTGTTCAGATCCGAAGCGGAAGCTTTCTTAGCCTGTTCCATAACTGCGGAAAGAACATCCCTCTGTCTGCGTGCACGTTCAAAGTCATCTCCGATATAACGGATACGGCAATACGCAGTTGCCTGAAGACCATTCAGTTTCTGATAACCCGGTGTCGTTACCGCTGTGTAATCCTTGCCTTCGGTTGCAGTAAAGGTTTTACCATCCGTTGTGGTTCCCACCATACTGATCTGATAGTTGTTAAGATGCGGGATCTCCGCCTCCGTCACATCAATATATACGCCACCCAGTGCGTCGATCGTCTGTGTCAGTCCTTCAAATCCTACGGTTACATAATCCGTGATATTTAAGTCAAGGTTCATATTTAACATGATGATCGCCTGCTCCGGACCGCCCTTTGCATACGCACTGTTACATTTGTTATAACTGTCGTTACTTAAGTTCATATACGTATCACGATATACGGAGCACAATTTGATATCGCCCGTATCTTCGTTAATGGAAGCAACGATGATAGTATCGCTTCTTGTACCTTTGCCAAGATCGCCGTCTCTGGAATCCACACCGAACAATGCAATGTTGCGGTATCCCTTCAAAGCCTCATTATTGACCACGTTTTCATTTAATTCCGTCGTAATGTTGTCCTCGTTAACCGTGATCTTCTGGATATTACCCGTCTTTAACACCGTGTAGAGAATCGCCACCAGCACAGCCAGCACTAAGATCTCCACCATAAAGAGAATAATTCTTTTTTGCTTCTTCTTAGCCCTTCTTGCCGCTGCAGCTCCTGTCTTTTTCTTTTTTACCGTCTTTTTTGTTGCCATTTTTTTCTCCTAATCGTTAATAGGCATTTTCATTGATAAAGCCTTTAAATATAGTCAAAAACATGATCTTAAAATCAAATCCCATTGTCCAGTTCTCAATGTAGTACAGGTCAAAATCAATTCTTCTGCGAATGGATGTGTCCCCCCTGTATCCATTTACCTGTGCCCATCCGGTCAGTCCCGGACGAACCTGATGTTTAATCATGTATCTTGGAATCTCTTCCTTAAACTTTTCAACAAACTGCGGCCGTTCCGGACGCGGTCCCACAATCGACATATCCCCACGAAGGATATTAAATAACTGCGGTAACTCATCTATACTGGTCTTGCGCAGAAATTTCCCCACTTTGGTCACACGGGGATCATCCTTAGTTGTCCAGCCCTTCTTTTCTTCTCCCGGCTCCTGCATGCGCATGGTCCGGAATTTGTACATATGAAACGTCTTATTATGAAGGCCCACTCTTTCCTGCTTGAAAATCACAGGGCCTTTGCTGGTTGCCTTTACGATGCAGGCAATCACGATCAAAAGCGGTGAAAGCACCACAATACCGCAGAACGATCCGACAATGTCCACAATCCTTTTAGCAAATGCATTCAAAGTATTGGATAACGGCACATACCGGATATTGATTAACGGAAGACCCATCAGATCCTCTGTGTAAGGTCTGTTGGGAATCAGACTGTTATAATCCGGAATAAACTTCGTATGCACTCCTGATTTTTCACACAAAGACACAATCTCTTCGAGATGGTCATAGTCTGACAAGGATAAAGTAACGGCAATCTCATCTAACATGCTCACCGGCAGAATGCCCATGAGGTTCTCGATCGTGCCGATTACCTTAGCCCCTCTGTATGTCGTTCCTCTCGGAACATGGTCATCCAGAATACCCCGGATCACATATCCCCACTGGGGATTGGCATTGATACGATTAATATATTCTTCTGCCGCACGGGAATATCCCACCAGCAAAATATATTTCAGATTATATCCTTTTTTGCGGAATGCCCGGAGCATATACCGGATCAGGAAACGCACGGACAAAGTAAGGATGATATTGGCACAGAAAAAGATGAAAATCAATCCACGCGAAAAGTCCTGTATCTTAAACGCTGTAAGAGCCACCATGAATGCGAGCGCGCCCATGGCGTTTGCCTTGCATACATTGATGATCTCCGTCTCCACGCTCTGTGTACGCTTCGGCGTATACATCCTGTTCATATAGTATAAAATAATATATCCCGGAACAACAAAATAAAGCGCAGAAAAATAGAATCCCATTGAATGTGCGCCTTTTGTTTTATCTGCAAACGGTCCTTCGAACTTCAGATACCAGGAAAGCATATAAGAACCCGCTATGACCAATGCATCGATCAGCAGATGAAGCCGGTTAAAATATTTTTGATTATCCTTGATCATAATGCCACCCTGCTTTAAATACTATCCATATATCTTACAATAATATCCCGCAAAGTACAACTTAAAAAATTCTTAAGCGTCATCAAAACTCATTTATTTTTCCCATTTTACAAAAAATTACCGTGCTCGTCAAATCACGCCACAAACCGCCTGAAAATATTGAAGAGCAATTCTGCCTCTATCACAACATAATGGGGCAGATTTTTCCATAAAAATGGAGTTTTTTGCTGTTTTCCCTCTTTTGAGAAATATAAAGAAAAGCCGTTAAGCAATCCTTTACAATAAGTATGCCCATATCCTTTTCTTACAAAGAATACAATTTTTGTCAGAAACCCGATCAGCAAAAAAGGAAGATTTAAAAGAATCTGTAAAAAAGGCATATTTTTTAAAATCAGATAAATACTGTTCCTGGAAGACAAATTTATCTTAAATTCATTATAGCGTGAACCGGAGGAAGCACTTCCTGCATGATAGCAGACAGCAGCCGGTTCGTAAATATTGTGATACCCATATATCTTTGCCCGGTAGCCGATATCCACATCTTCCAGATACGCAAAATGGTTTTCATCAAAGAATCCGATTTCTTTTAGCATATTCATCCGATAGATCGCCGCTCCTGCGCAGGAAGAAAAGATTTTGGTTTTTTTCCTATAAGAACCGGCAGCCGCTTTTCCCTTGCCGCGTGCATACGCCCAGCCCAGTGCACAATACAAGTCCCCGGCACCATCCAGGCGTTTCGGATCGTGCATCATAAGCATCCTTGCATTAACCGAAAATGCCTTTTGATCCTGTTCCATGGCTTCTTCCATACGTAAAACAAAATCCGGCTCCACGGTAATATCATTATTTAAAAGAAGAACGTATTCCGTCTTCGCCCGTTCGATCCCTCTGTTGACCGCCGGTGCAAATCCGGTATTGGTCGGAAGAAAAATGGATTCCACATGGGAAAATTCGTCTTTTAACATATCCACACTTCCGTCCGTCGAACCGTTATCGACCACGATTGTATGAAAATCCAGCGGCTTACACTGCGCTAAAGACAACAGGCACTGTTTTAAATATTCTTTTCCGTTGTAATTCGGTATGATGACCGTTGTCTTCATGCTTGGTACTCCCATTCTTCTGCTCACTGCTTACTTTCTATTCGTAATCTGTGCCAAAACTGCTATTTCTTTTTCTTTTTAGAAAAGAGTTTCGTTTGCAAAACTCCAGCGCCGCTTTTGCGTCGCTTTTAGCAACATTCTACCTACGTGAAAAAGAGTTTCGCTTGCGAAACTC
>CAYLSH010000097.1:0-6931 GCA_964386235.1 uncultured Lachnospiraceae bacterium
GATAATGGAAACATCGAATGTACCACCACCTAAATCGTAAACCATGATCTTCTGCTCTTTTTCATTGTCAAGACCATACGCAAGTGCTGCTGCCGTGGGCTCGTTGATGATACGTTTTACATCAAGACCTGCGATCTTACCTGCATCCTTTGTTGCCTGACGCTGTGCATCGTTGAAATATGCGGGAACGGTGATAACGGCTTCCGTTACTTTTTCACCCAGGTAGCTTTCTGCATCTGCTTTTAATTTCTGTAAAATCATAGCGGAAATCTGCTGTGGAGAATACTTCTTATCATCAATCGTTCTGCCGTGATCCGTACCCATATCCCTCTTAATAGAAGAAATGGTCTTTTCTGCATTGGTTACTGCCTGACGTTTTGCAGGTTCACCAACCAATCTTTCTCCTGTTTTGGTAAATGCTACAACGGATGGTGTTGTTCTTGCGCCTTCTGTATTCGCAACAACGGTGGGCTTTCCACCTTCCATAACCGCTACACAACTATTTGTGGTTCCTAAGTCGATACCAATAATCTTGCTCATTTTCTTTTCCTCCTCTTAACATGTGCCATATGGCATATTATTTGCTTTTTATTGTTGATTTGTTATTTATGTCTATTGTGTGACTGCAACCATGCTGTGTCTCACAACGGATTCACGATACATATAACCCTTTAACATTTCCTGTGCGATGGTACCTTCTTCGTATTCGTCGCTTTCTACCTGCATAACCGCATTGTGGAAATTCGGGTCAAATTCTTTTCCGACCGCCTCGATCGGTTTTACGCCAAGGTTTTCTAATTCTGTCATCATCTGTTTGTAGATCATGTTCATTCCCTCGGCAACGGCTCCGTTTTGATCCGCTTCCGGGATGGAAGCTAAGCCTCTTTCAAAATTGTCGACAACCGGAAGGATCTTCTCGATTACGCTTTTGGCTCCCATTTCAAACATGGCTGCCTTTTCCTTTTCGGTACGCTTACGATAGTTTTCAAATTCTGCCATCTGGCGTTTTACGCGATCTTCCAAATCTGCGATCTTTTCCTCGTAAGCATCTGCTTTTTTATCGGAAGATTTTTTCTTTTTGCCAAATTTCTTTTCTTTTTCCTGTGATGCATCCTCCGTACTCTCTGCCGGATCTGCTTCGTTAACTTCTTTCGTCCCGACGGTTTCTTCTGTTTCTTCCTGTGTCAAAACTTCTTCTGTACTATTTTCTTCTAAGATTTCTTTTTCCTGATTGGACACGTTTCTCATCCTTTCTGTTTTACTCTTTCTTATATAATGAATCCAACTGGTGCATTACCGTTTTCAGATTATCCACTACTTTGTCATAATCCATTCGTTTGGGTCCGATAATACCTATCGTTCCCTTCATGCCCTCTCCTAATTCATAGGTGGCGGTCACGATACTGCAGTCATCCATGGACTGTACCGGTGATTCTTTGCCAATGTAGACCTGAATGCCATTGTTGCTCTCATCAGCAAGTGTCTCATGAACCAGTTCATTCAATACCTGCTTTTCTTCAAACGTATTGATCAGTTCGCTTGCTTTCTGATGATCTGCCAGTTCCGGATATTTGAAGATGTTGTTGGTTCCGCTTGTGTAGATCTCCAATTCTTCCTCTTCGTGAATGGAATCGGCAACCGCATCGATCACACCGCTTACTAAGTCACTGTGAATCCCTGCCTGCTGCTTTAGATTGGTGATCATCGCAAGATTGATCTCTTCTATGGAAAGCCCGTTTAAATGGGTATTCAGCAAAATGTTTAATTTTAAGATCGTCTCATCGGTCAGTTCTTCGGATACCTCAATGATGGTATTCTTGATCACATTGCCTTCCACCACAACCACCACTAAGATCTGATCCGTATTTACCCTGGAAAGCTGGATAAATTTTAACTTGTTGCGGTGCATGACCGGCGCTGACACCATGGTCGCATAATTGGTGTTGGTCGCAAGCAGTTTTGCCGTCTGCTTTAACAGATGATCCAGACGATCCTCTTTTTCCAAAAGGCTCTCTTTTAATTCCCGAACCTCTCTCTCCTTCTCCTGCATCATGGTATCCACATACAAACGATACCCGGCATCGGAAGGAATCCTTCCTGCGGAAGTGTGGGGCTGTAAGATATATCCCATCTCTTCCAAATCTGCCATCTCATTGCGGATCGTTGCCGAACTGAGATTCAGATCGGTGTATTTGGAAATGGTCCTGCTTCCAACCGGTTCACCTGTCTCCAGATAATTGCGGATAACCGCTTGTAAAATCTTCATCTTACGTTCATCCAGCTGCATTTCCATCCCCCTTTTTAAATTTGTTAGCACTCGTTTGCTTTGAGTGCTAACACCTTGTAATCAAAAGATAGCACTGTCCTTATTTATTGTCAACAAATTCTTTACAAATAAATTATAAAAAATGTATAAAAAAAATTTATATTTGCATCCTCACGGAGTGTTTCTTGTGTAATAAATAATTTCAGAGAAAATTCCTATTATACGAAAACAGGCGGGATCCTATGGACCCCGCCTTGTTTTACTTCCTATGTTTTTGTATTATTCTCCGGATTACTCCGAAACATTGCCTGCAAAAAGATCATTGCCGTTCTGATAAATGGAGTAGTAACTCTTATTATCATAATTTGCCACTTTCCAGTCAGATGCATCCAGATACTTGCCTGTAACCACCTTCATGCCGGGTTCGACCTTGGCATGATATTTTTCCGCGGTCATATCACAGGGTATCAATACAACTGCCTGATCCTCAGTTGCCGTAAGCACGGAAACGTTTTTCTTTACGCCTTCGAAGACTGCAATAGTTCCGTTTACTTTGACCGGTTTATCCGCATTGGTATAAATCCATGCAGTTGCATTTTCCGCTATCTGTATTGCATTGGTCGTCAAGGTTCCTTTACACTCGATAACACCCTTATGATTGGTTCGCCAAACCAGCATCTTAACCGATATATTTCCGCTTGCAGCAAGCAGGTTACCATCCGTGGTGCCTTCTCCTTCCAGCCAAATCATATCCATACCCGTCACATTATTTGCCCGAAGGGATACGTCTTTACCGCTCAGGATCAGTTCGCCTCTAGCAGAACCGGTCACATTTGCCAGTGCAATTATCTCTCCGTCTGTTACGGAACGCACATTGGTTCCGGCATGAAGGGTGGCCTTATAAGCGCCGATTGCTAAATTAACGTTTGCAGGAACCAGTTCGTTTTTCACAGTCTTGACCGGAACCAGGTTCACATTACTGAATTTTGTGTTGCATTTTAATGTAATGTTACCCGTAAAAAGAATACGGTTTCCATTTCCCCTGATCACAAAATCGGAGGATTTGGACGGAAGGGGTAGCGCATTGTACTTATTGTTACCCTTCTCGTTGCCAATCTCTATATCATGGAGTAATTCCAGAGTATAGGATTGGTAGACCTTACTTGTTTTGCCGTTATCTAAGGTTACTTCTTTTTGTAATGCCATACTGTCTATGGCTTTTACTGCTTCTTCATAAGTAGCAAAATCAAGGAAGGGGGTGGTTCCCACATCACCATCCATCCAGAGTCTGACTTCTGCTTTCTCGATGATATCCGTGTATTCCTTACCCTTTGCATCCTGATATTTTTCTACATTCCGAAGTCTGCCATAGACTATGTCATTGCCCAAACGGTATAAACCGTAGGTGTCCACCCACTCGGTCTCATACTCACCCGTTTCTGAGTTTAGAATCGGTTGGCCATTTTCATTCCGCTTAGTAACTTTAACTCGTGGGATACTTCCCATGTTTTCTGAGAGTATAGTTCCTTCCTCATCCCTCTTAGCCGCATTTGGCCCAAACAGGGAGGTGGATGCCTTCGGTGCGTTCAAAAGAACCATACCTTCGGTAAGCGGTGCATATTTGGTAATTGAATTGTTGTAATACAATCCAACCGTAATGTAGGACCAGTCAGGACAAACATCCGGATTAGCAAGCGATACCGTGCCCTTTATCTGTACCTGGCTCTTGCCGTTCTTATCCTGCTTTGCTTCGATCGTATTGAAAATATCTTTTACAATCACGTTGTTTAAGGTTACCTTACCATCGCCGACGGTTCTCGTTCCTGCTCTCATATAAGAACTTGCAAACGTTGCCGTATCAGAAACCGTGATGTTCTTAGCAAGGAGGCTTGCATAATCGCCCTTGGAAGGTACTTTATATTCTGTTTTTTCTACAGTTGCTTCCTTACCGATTACAAGGTTCTTAACGGATACATCCTTATCCTTGCTTTCTAACGTAACACCCGGATCGATGGTCAGCGTACCAACACCGGATATACCTTCGGATACGGAATACGTGATATCCTTATGCTTTGAATTCTCATCCTTCATAAAATGAACCGTTCCGATGCCGCTGATCTTGTTGAATGTACCTACATAATCGCGCGCCTCATTCATCGTAACATCCACAATTCCGGCGGATGCTCCGGTCAACCTGATCTGTGGTATATACACTCTACCCGGTGCAAGTAGTGAATTCAGAGCATTATTCCATATGAGATGATTTTTTCCCACATTGATGGTATACGGCGTGTCATAGTAGTTATTACCGGATTTTTTCACTGCCAGAATCGTAACATCGATTTCCGTATCCGTTTTCAGGGTAATGCTTGTACCCGTCATCATGATATATTCCGTTCTACTTTCTGTGGTTCCCGAAATCCGGACTTTCTTTGCCTTGGATGGCATGGTCAGGTTCTTCAGGGTTCCATCCGTACCAAGATAATCTAATAAAGTAATGCTGTAATACCAATCTTTATGGTTTAATTTATCGATCTCTTTGACTGCCTGATCCCATGTGCAGAATGTACCTGTATACTGTGTTGTAATATCTTCAGGGTTTTCCGATTCATCATAATGATATCCTGCTACCTGAATGCTTGGAGTAACCGAATCCTTCAAAAGATATACGCCACCGTCCATCTTTGTAAATCTCTTATCACTACCTTTGTAACTTTGTTCCTCTGTGACCGGAAGCGTTAAGGATTCCAATGCCATCTTCGGTGCCTGAATCAGTTTTTGGTATGCAGCCGGTTTGGAACTGCCATCCCACATGATAGCCAAAGTCTTAGTGCTATCCAGTTGTTCGTATTTCTTTGTATTAGTGTCATAGAAAAATGGTTCGATACTCAGTTTTGTTGTATTCGAAATCTCACCATTAATGGTTAACTGGGTAGTCGCTTGCTTCCAGTCTTTTGCTGTATAGGCAGTATAAATGGCTACCTCCGTGGAACCACTGATATCTCCCAATGTAATCGCATTCTTGCCTATAATAACAAATGCATTTATTTCTGTACCCGTGCTTTCCTCTACACCGGTATATACATCGCCGGCAGTCAGTTTGCCAAATGTAGCAAATACAGCACCCACTGCTCCGGCCAATGTTGATACGGATGCATCTCCATTTACAAACACTCTCTGGTTTTTATCCAGTGTCAGTGTGCCGGACTTGGTTGTGATCTTATTCACAAATACATTGTAAGCTACATTATTATTTTTATAGTTTCCATATAATACAGGAGAGTTATGTGCCTGCGTTGCTTTTAGTCCTGCATTTGGTGTGCTTACACCCTCTCCAAGGGTAACATTGGCTGTACCCAAATTCAGTGTGATGGAATCCGTTTCGTTAAAGCCGTCACCGATTTGGTCATTCTTATTGCTAGTACCTTCTGTCAATATTACACTTTCCAGTTTCAGTTCCATATTACCAAGTGGACTCAAAGCACCTGTGTACTTGATAATAGCAGGATTACTCTTATCTTCACTTTCTATAGTAAGGGCTCTTGCTTTTCCTGCTTTCGGAAGGGCAAACGCACCATATGTGGCGTTTTCGCCTGCTACAGCGGTCTTGATAACAGTCTTGCCTGCATACTCGCCCTTGGTTTCTTTATTACCTGCTGTATTTAACAGTGTGATCTTGTATCTACCATTATTATTGCTATTGTTATTAATGATATTGATTGCATCCGCATACGTTTTGGTATAGGTTTCGTAACCGCTAGTATCCGTAAGTTTAACTTCCATATTGGAAATATCACCATTGTATACATAATTCTTGCTGTCTTTGTATGCCTTGATGCCATCCTGTAATCCGTTCTTATCGTCATTCAGATATCCGAAAGCCATGATTCTATCGGCGGATACAACCTTCGCAATCAATAACGGTTTACCCTGATAATCTTCTTTAGCCGTTAATGCATTATCGTTTTCATAAAGTTTTACACATACCGGTGCCGGCACATCATAATTGACCGTCAACTGCGGAGCCCCACTTACAAGAGTGGTTCCCAGAGTACCGCTGCCCAGAATATTGCCAATCGCGGTAGTTCCAAATGCTTTCCATTCATCCTCCCGGGAAGAAAAGTATACATTTGCTACATCGGATTTTGCACGCGTAGTCAGTTCGGAATTATAGGTAAGATTCAACTCACATACACCGGTAATACCACCTGTCATATCCAGCTTGGACTCTTCAAGGTTCAAGGTGATGCCACCCTTTTTACCCTTAATGTCTTTTATCTTCATACCGGATGGCGCAATGCCTGATTGATTCCATGTCAGACTGCCACTGCCCGGTGTTACCATACCATATTCTTTTACATCACTGTTTTCTTCACAGGTAATGGAGAAGATCTTGTCATTGTCTAAGAGGATATTTTCAAATGACACATCACCACTGACTGTAACATCCCCTGTAAGGGAAATCGTACTCTTTTTAGCTTCATCCTCTGATTTCACAGTCAGTTTTTTCATCTTATCCTTTGACGGCAATGTCAGTTTACTGCGTGCCCCACTATCCGTCAGACAAGTATCCTTCACATTTTCCGGCAAGGAAATGCTGTATTCTGCATTCTTGTCCGCTCTGGCATTGATATAATTCGAAGCCTGTGTCAGATCGAGACAATT
>CAYLSH010000098.1:0-6744 GCA_964386235.1 uncultured Lachnospiraceae bacterium
ACTTATTCTTGCTTTTTCCATTCATAATCTCATCCTCTTACTATTACACGAATCACTTTATTCCTGATTCTCTTTATTCATCGTCTTCTTTAAGATCCTTACCAGACCGCCAATAAAGGCTGATGCTGCACACGCTAACACTGTATACACTATAAAAAAAGAAAAACTTTCAAACACAGAAATCGTTAATCCATCTAAACCTAATACATAAGTCAGTACTGACATAACTGAAACATTAACAGCAATCACAAACATTGCATATGTAAAAATATTAGAAAACGTTTCATTTTTGGATTCTTTTTTCTCCCTGTTCATATATACCGCTATTAATGCCGGAAAAAATAATGCAACTAATTTCATTCGTCTACAACTCCTTCTCTCATCTATTTATTTCCATTGAGTCACTTTCATGCTGTCAAAACCAACTGAAAGAACTCTCGAATCCTTTGTTGATACACCAATCATCTTTGGTGTAACCGCATTGCGAAATACCAGTCGAATCGGCAATACACCATCCTTAATATACTGCTCTTTAATGAAAACAGAAATCGTCTTATTACTATCTTCTGTTCTGCATGTGATGTCTGCCACCTTTTCTCCTGCAACATAAACTCCCATGGACTGACTGTCGTTATATACTTTGGAATATGTAAACTCAAAGTTTAAATCCCCTTTTTTATAATCCTGCAGCCTCATATAGAGTGCCAATTCCGTACTTGCAATTCCCATCCCATCTTCTTTATATATACGGTAATCAATCTGATCCATATAATAAGAATTGTCTGCGAAATTGATTTCATCTCCCAGTTGATAATCAAAATCATTTATTTGGGAAGGATTATAAACTTCAATCGCTTCAACATCTCTGGCATCCTCCGGGATAATGAATCTGGAAAAAGCAGTTTCATCTGGAATATTCGGAAACAACTTTCCCCTTACCGGAGCAGCCACCGTATGAAGTCTTTCCACATCACTATTCTGATCAATATCATATACTGATGGTCCATATTCTGCATAATCCCCCATAGTAGACTTCACTATCGTAGCCATAACATTTCGAAAATGAATAGGTGCATCATTATATACCAATTCGTGACATTCCTGTGGCATCTTAATCAAAAGGCACGGATTCTGCTGGATTCCTTCTGCGTCAGTTCCTTTTCCGTGATCTGCTGTGATAATAATTGTACTCATATTATATAAATCGAGTTTTTTCAGTTCATCTATGTACTCATTGACAACCTTCATACAGCCCTTAATCTGTGCTGTCTCAGTCGACTCAGCATGCTGAACATCTTCGTTGATCGTATACGGTGGATGGGCTCCCAAAAGGTGATATAACCGGTATGTGTTTTCATATTTTACTTCCAAGCCATCTGCATCCAAGAAATCCTGATAGAACTGTACATCATCAAAATAATAATTATCTGCTCCGGCATCTACCGCCAACTTATTTTCGTCTTCTCTTGTTTCCCATCCCGTTGTTTTAATCTGCCTTGTGATATCATCACTGTACATCCAAAAGTTTTGTTTAAAGAGTTGCGGCATGGAATAAAAATTCGTAAACTGATAAATATCTTTTGTAAAATCTATATAATCATCTATATAGTAACCATCGCCCACATACATGGCATTCGTCACCACATCCTCAGAAATATCGGTAAGATAGCGCCCATCTGTAAAGATACGGATGTCGTAATTCAATTCTTTTAAATCATCATATAACTCTACCCCGGACCATGCCTCCTGCATGTAGTCATCATAACTCTTATACGAGGGATCAAATTCCATCCCCGTAAAAAACATCGGCATCGCAACGGAAGTATATGCTCCACCCGATACTGCATTGGTAAAAAACGTAAAATCTTTCAGATTTTCTTTTATTTGCGGTTCTTCTCCCAATATTCCTTCCATCTTTGCTGCGCCAAGAGAATCTAAAACAAAAATCACGACATTATTCTTTGAACCTACTGTGAACTCATCTTCTTTCAATAAAGCAATATTTGAGCCGTTTGAGTTCGTTGTTGTTAATAATAATACCATTAACGTAACCATCTGAACCGCCGAAAGGAACCATGATGCATACTGTGTTATTTTCGCAATGCGCTCCCTTCCAAATGATACTATTATCTGTATTCCACCAATACATAATATCCACACGATTGTACTGATTACTGCACTAAAAGTATATTGGCTCCAATCTATGGCAATTCCATTTAATTCCGGCAAATTTGGATTTAGGAAATTACTTTGCAGATAAAAGCCAAGTGCAAGACCAAACACAAACATTTTCCACCGAGCAAACCATGTTTCTTTTTCTAGCAGCACAGCAACCATTCCAATACACAGGAATACAAGTAGAGCCACCATCACAATTACAGGTAAGATTCTTATATAAGAAATGGAGAATTCGTCGATATTAGATAAAAATAAAGAACTTGGGGCAAATACAACATAGGTGACAATCAGAAAAATGGTTTCCGGCAAAATCTTTACCAAATGTTTTAATCCCTGTTTTCTGCCTGTTTTTTGCATTATTTTTTTTACAACCAAAGCGCAACACATTAGTCCCATTTCCAGTATTACATACTTTATCTTAAATCCAATTCCGATATCGGTTAATTCCAACAGATTAATACCGATCAGATATAAGGACACAAACAAAGTCAAATTAATTCCTGCCATCCATAACAAAACAGTCAGAATAATCTTTATTTTCCCTATTTGCCTTAAATCATTACGATATAATAAAACAGTTGCAATAATAGACGGTATCAATATCACCAGCAAATCACTTATCAATCTCATACAATGCTTCCACCAATCTCCGATTTTCCTCTTCGTTTCGCACAGCCAGACGAATGTACTGTTTTCCGTTTGGCACTTTCGTACTCAGGTCTTTGATCAAGATACCTTTTTTTAACAGTTTTTCCGCCAGTTCTCTGCCGGTAAGACCATTTAGTACTTCGCACATGATATAATTAGCCTGTGATGGAATTACACGCAAGTAAGAAATCTTTGATAAATCACGGTGTAAAAGAGAACGGCTCTGTTTTATATTCTCCAGCGATACCAGATAGTCTTTCGTGTATTTCTCCAGTATCTGCATGAAAAATTCACCAAAGGAATTAATGTTCCAAATTGCCACATCCTTTTTCAGTTGCGCAATCCGGTTTTGATCCGCACTTGCCAATACACCCAGACGGATTCCCGGCACACCGTAGGATTTTGATATGCTTTTTACCACATATAACTGTTCATATAATCCCAGTATCTTTTCCTCTATGATGCTGTTGCCTAATCCCGAATTTTCATCTGCAAAATCCACAAAACTCTCGTCTATGATCAAAGCGATGCCACATTCTTTCGCCCAATGAATCAATTTTAACAATCCGTCTTTTAAAATATAATTACCACTCGGATTATCCGGATTGATCAGCAAAAGGGTGTTCACGTCTTTATCCGAAAAATAATGTATGATATCCTCTTCCGAATAATGGAAATCATCATTTTGAGGTCTGTACACAACACATTTTTCCCATGGATATCGATGCGGATACTCTTCAAATGTTGGTCGTATGATTCCTAATTTTCCCCAATCATTTTTTTCCATCAAACCTTTGATCAATTCCGCAGCACCATTTCCCACCACGATATGTTCCTGCTTTACACCAAAGTTTCTGGATGCCAGTAAACTATTCACACTCATGCCGGAAGGATATTGTGTCAAAAGCGGATGAAAACTTGCCATCATTTCATTCTGCATCTTCTGTGGCGGAAAATAAGGGTTCACAAGATAACAAAAATCAAGCAATTGCGGATAACGCCAGAAACCTCCATATCTTGCCATGATAAGATCATATCGCTCCGCATCCGAATTTGGGAATAACGATTCTGCAATATTTAAGTCCTGAACATCATCAATCTCATACCAAACCTGATTCTGCAAACGTTTTGCCTTGATCTCATGGGTATCCAACATCGCAATAAGTTTGATCACGGACTCGTAATATTCATTTACACCCATTGCTTTCTTGTAGGCTTCTAAAAATGGCACATATGTATTGGCAGAAAAATGTTTGCTGAACTTATAGATATTGACGGTCTTATAATATTTATCTCTTTCTTGAAAATTCAGATATTTTCCCGGTATAAAATCCACAATATCATCTGCTTCATCCAGCACCATACAGGTTCCATCCATCCAACTTTCGTACTTGTCCACTAATGCCAGCGTTTCCCGTTCATCTTCTAACAAACAGTCCACCAGACTTTCTTCAAATATCAAGTCAGACTCAAACAGCAACGTATCCTCTTTTACCAGATATTCATTTGCCAATGCCAATGAATAAATATTATTTGTCCTATCATAAATAGGATTATCAATATATTCGATTGCTGTCTCTATCTCTAAGGTCTTAATAAAATCAATTAACTTCTGTCCTTCATATCCTACTACGATCACTATTTTAGACAGTTGTTTTTTATCCAGAATCCGAAGCATACGTTCTATCAAAGTAATTCCGTTTACCTTTACCATACACTTCGTATTATTCTGTGTAAGATCCTTCAGTCTCTTTCCCATACCTGCTGCCAAAATAATTGCCTGCATGATACATTCTCCTTTTTCTTTACATGGTTATCTTTTGGAGTACTCGATCAGTTTTTTTATCAGATACTCCGCTCCAACGTCACCACTTCTTCCAACGTTATACAAATATTGATCTCTGATTTTTGCCATTTCTTCTTTTGAATATGAATGATTGTGAAGTAATTTGTCCACTACCTGACCAATATTGTTCAGGTTTTCCAATTCTACAGATAACCCTACTTTATTTCGAATCTCTATATCAAACGGAACCACATCAATTTCCTGATAATCGGGATTCATCACTTTCATTGGTGTATTAATAAACAAAGCCGGCTTTAATGTGGTAAATGAATACTCATATCCTATGCCTGACCAGTCTGTTACCAACACATCTGCATTGTAAACTGTATCATTGGAAGAAAAATCCATCTGCAGGGTAAAATCGCTATGCTCTTTATATTCTTCCTGCAACGCCATGAGTTTGTCCTCAAAATGACGAACGTACTGTGGATGTGGTCTTAAAATCACCTGATAACCTTTCCCCAGTAAATTGTTTAGTAATTCTTTCACACAGGAATCCATGATATTATCCGTTTGCCATGAAGGTGCGATCAGAATCATATTTTGGGTTTCCGCCTTTTCTTTCTCTTCAACTGATTTTTCATAATGTGTGATCATATTATCAATCACACCGGATCCCCACTTTACAAGTGTACGTTCTTTTAAACCATATGCTTTTTCCTGTGCTCTCATTTCCGCATAGACAAGATCATTTGCCGTAAAAATAGTGTCAAAATAATCCAATGCATGCTTTCTGAGCATCAGATTCAGACTTCCCACTCCATGATCCATATACACGTATTCGATATCATTCTTAACCATAGAACGTTTGATATGATACTTTTGCAGGTCCGGCATTGTCATACAGACAATATCCGCTTCCATCTTCATCATCAAAACGATCAACTTATTTTCCCCGATATAGTATACCCGAAAATTATCACTTGCCAGCGCAAACACTTCATCCTTAGGATCACTGGTAATATAATGAATCACAATATCTGTTTTTCTCAGGATCGTCTCGATGACATTCTGGAAATACTTATAAAATCCGTTTTTCTCAGAATAGAAAACAATCTGTTTTTCTCCATATTTCATGAAACGCTTATAATCCTGCTTTTCCAGTGCTGCATATTCTTTATTCACGGATTTTTTTGCCTGATTTGAATATTGATTTACCTTTTCTAACTCTTTTTTACTCTCCTCTAAGGCTTCGTAATCAATGTAATCCCTCGGATTGATGCAGATATTTAATAAAAATAATTGCACTATGGACAAGAGATTTCCTACTGTCCAGTACAATCCCACACCGGCAGGCACAAAAAAACCAAGATACAAAGAAAGCCCCACCGAAATCAGCAATGTTGTAACCTGATTCATCTTACTTTGTTCTGCCTGCAAAACATTGACTTTATTCTGGATATGACACATCAGCCATGCGGACAATGCCGCTATAATTGGCACAATGACCGATACTCCCATAACTTTTGAAGGAACCACACTCAGGTCCAGTCCAAAGAATATCATATCCAATCCTGCCGCCTGCTCTGTCCCCGTCCTTAACAAATGTAATTGAGGATGATTGATAACATCCACCACACCCATTAAAATGATCAGTTGTAAAATAACCGGCACTAAATCCAGCATGGGATGATATTTTTCCCGTTTATATAACTGGTACTGTTCCTCCGATATCAAATCGGAACTTCCGAAATATTTTGCTTTGATCCGGTTCATTTCCGGATACATTTTAACCATTTTTATGGAGTTCTTCTGTACCATGACTGAAATAGGCAGCATAATAATCTTGGTTAACAACGTAAAGACTACGATCGAAAAACCGTAGTCTCTTACCAACTTAAAACAGCCATACATGAGCCAGCCAAATACATATCCAATTGCACTGATCATATCTGTTTCCTCTATTCTTCCTTAGCCTCTGTTTCTTCTTTCATATGAATCTCTCTCTTTTCAGAAGTCTTGCTTCCCTTCTTGAAAAAAGCAAAAATCTTGTGTCTGAACACTGTGATAAGCGCTCCTACTGCAATAAATGCCGCAGCCACTGCCTGTATGATATAGGTCACAGCGGACGG
>CAYLSH010000099.1:0-6561 GCA_964386235.1 uncultured Lachnospiraceae bacterium
AGCCGAACAATATTTGCAGGTATTTCAGAAAGTTATGGCAGAGGAATAGGAATCTTTGCACGCATAGGAAGGAATTCAGTCAATGTGTGGAATTGCAGGATTTTGCAGTAAAAGAATAGATCAAAAACAGGTCATTCTTTCAATGAATGAGAGAATGTTTCATAGGGGACCGGATGATGGTGGATATTATCTGGATGAAAATACGGGGGTGACACTGGGACATCGTCGTTTATCCATCGTGGATCTTTCTCCCAGGGGGGCACAGCCCATGTTTTCACAGGACGACAGATATGTGCTTGTCTATAATGGTGAAATCTACAATGCACCGGCAATCAAAAAACAGTTAACGGAGGATGGAACAACTTGTCGGTTCCGTGGAAGTTCGGATACGGAAATCCTGTTAGAGGCTCTTATTGCATACGGACCGGAGAAAACGTTGCAGATGGCAAAAGGAATGTTTGCCTTTGCATTCTATGATAAACAAACGAAGAAAACTATTCTGGCAAGGGACAGAGTAGGAGAAAAACCATTATACTATGGAAAAGTAAAGGGAGAGTTTGTTTTCTGCTCGGATGTGGGTATGCTAAAAGCATATCCGGGATTTGAAGGAACTCTGGAACCGCAGGCGGTACAGGAATATCTGCGATATGGTTATGTGCCTGCGCCTTTATCTATTTACAAAGGCATCTATAAATGTAAGCCGGGAACGTATCTGGTTGCTTCCTATCCGTATGCAGAATGGGAAGAACATGTCTATTATGATCTGAAAGAGGAATACAGAAAGGCAAAGGAAACGCCGTTTGCGGGAAGTTTTACGGATGCGGTGGATGAATTGGAACGCATTTTGAAACAGGCAGTAAAAAGTCAGATGATGGCAGATGTTCCGTTGGGTGCCTTTTTATCAGGGGGAATAGACAGTGCGACAATCGTTGCACTGATGCAGTCTCTGAATACAGATAAAACCAAAACATTTACGATTGGTTTTGAAGAAGAAAAATTTAATGAAGCGGATGAAGCAAGGCGTATTTCGGAATACCTGGGAACCGATCATACCAGCCTTATCTTATCGGAAAAAGAATTAGCGGCTGTTATTCCGCTGATCCCGGATATTTTTACGGAACCGTTTGCAGATTCCTCACAGATTCCGACTTATCTGGTAAGTAAACTTGCCAGAAGTAAAGTGACGGTAGTGTTAAGCGGCGATGCAGGGGATGAGTTGTTTTGCGGTTATAACACATATTGGAAAACGGCAGGTCTTTATCGCCGGCTGGATAGGATTCCAATGGGAATCCGAAACTTTGCAGGTTTCTGTTTACAGGTGCCTTTTGTTGAGAAAAACAATACCTTGTATCGAGGTGCACATTGCTTAAAAGCCGGGAATATCGGCTCCATCCACGAAGCGGTATGTTATGACACCACTTATTTTGCAAAGAAATTGCTGACGAAGGAATTTTTGGAGAACAAACGGGAGAACCGGAAGCCGGATCTTCTATTGTCCACTGATACGGGAGAACTGGAAGATGAGATGATGCTTCGTGATCTGATGGGGTATCATCCGGATGATATTCTGGTAAAAGTAGATCGTGCCGGTATGGCGGTATCTTTGGAAAATCGTGTCCCTATGCTGGATAAGGACGTTTTGGCATTTGCCTATTCTTTACCGGTGTCCTACAAACTGGGAATGGAAAATGACAGAGTGGTCAGCAAGTATGTATTAAAAGAGGTATTATACCGTTATGTACCGAAGAAAATGATGGAAAGACCGAAAAAAGGGTTCAGTGTACCATTGGCACGCTGGCTTTCCCAGGGGGATATTCACAAATGGGCGGATGAACTGCTTGGCAACAGTCATCTGGTAAAGGATCATATCTTGGAGGGAAGTACGGTAAAAGCACTATGGTCGCATTTTGGAAAGACCGGTCAAAATAAGGGACTGGTATGGAATATCATTGTTTTGGAACAGTGGTATCGTAAATGGAAGGGATGAGTTAATTGGGTAAGATAAAAACATTTTTACAAAATCCACAATATTTTATCACTTCACCGGCTGCAAAGGGCTGGCTGGATTGGGTGCCGGACCGTATTTATCTGAAAGTGCTTTACCGGGTACTGACGGGAGAAAAATGTAATCTGAAAAACCCGATCACCTATAATGAGAAATTGCAATGGCTGAAGTTACATGACAGAAAGCCGGAGTATGCTGATATGGTTGATAAATACGAAGTACGAAAAGTGATTCGCAAAAAAGTAGGGGAAGAGTATCTGATACCCTGTTATGGGGTTTATGATCAATTTGAAGATATTGATTTTAACCAACTTCCGGAACAATTTGTATTAAAATGTACACATGATTCCGGAAGCGTTGTTATCTGTAAGGATAAAAATACATTTGATAAAGAGGCAGCAAAGCAGAGTCTGAATGCCGCCATGAAAAGAAACTACTACAGTACTTACCGGGAGTGGCCTTATAAATTTGTAAAACCCCGTATTATTGCAGAAAAATTTATGGTGGATGAGTCCGGTGATGATCTGAAAGATTATAAAGTCATGTGTTTTCATGGCAGAGCGCAGGTCATAGAAGTTCATGAGAATCGTTTTACTGTGGGTAAGGAACATACGCAGACCTTTTATGACAGGGACTGGAACAAACTGTCTATCGTGCAGGAAGGATTAGAGTTTGTTAAAGAAGAACGTAAGGCACCGCCGCAGTTGGGACGTATATTAGAACTTTCAGAAAAAGTGGCGCAGGATATGTATCATGCCAGAGTGGACTGGTATATCATCAATGACAGAATTTATTTCGGAGAGATCACTTTTTATGATGGATCCGGTTTTGAAACATTTCCAAACAGGGAAGATAATGTATTCCTGGGACAATTTATTTGTTTGGATAAGTAGAATGTGAGGTGGTGCAGAGAATGCAAAAGGAATATATTATGATTGGTGCTGATTTTGCACCGATTGAAAATGATGGCGAGAGAATTGTGCAGGGAAAACAGGAAGAAGTACTGGATTCTCAAGTGGCTGCGCTGATTCGAGAGTCTGCTTTTGCGGTCTTTAATATGGAAGCGCCTATGGAATATAAGGATATGGTTCCTTTAAAAAAGGATGGCCCCAGACTGTATATTCCGACAGGGGCAGAAAAACTCTATCAGCAGGTGGGGGTGGATCTGCTGCTTCTTGCCAATAATCACATTATGGACTGGAGCGAAGAAGGACTTTTTTACACTATGGAAAGATTGCATGACATGGGCATTGCTCATATTGGTGCAGGAAAAGATAAAGATAGTGCAGATCAGGTTTATTATAGAGAGATAAGCGGAAAAACACTGGGATTTTATGCAGTGGCTGAAAAAGAGTTTTCTCTTGCGGAAGCGGGAAAAGCAGGTGCGAATGGCTATATTCCGGGAGTTACGGGCAGAAGAATTCAGGAAATTAAAAAGCAGTGCGATTTTTTGATCGTTTTTTATCATGGTGGAAGAGAACTCTATCAATATCCTTCTCCGGATCAGCAGATAAGATGCAGGGATATGGCAGATCATGGAGCGGATATGGTGATCTGTCAGCATAGTCATTGTGTCGGAGCCAGGGAACAATACAAAAACAGTGAGATCTTCTATGGACAGGGGAATTTTGTGTTCGGAGAGCCGGATGCAGAAGTATGTGAATATAGTGTTTTACTAAAGATTTCTGTTAAGGATAAACTGGAAACGGAAATGATACCTATTCGAAGGAAGGATAAAAAGGTTCGTTTTTTAGAGGGGAAAGAAAAGGACTTTTTTCAGGAAAACATTCAAAAACTGGATGAGAATATCAGAAGTGAAAATTATGTTATAAAACACTATCAGGAGATGTCGTTAGAGGCAATTGCTCCCTATTTGTATCAGTTTGCGGGATGGCCGTTGTGGGCGATCAGAATGGATAAACTATTTCATCGCAGATTGATTAAGTGGTCGTTTAGAAAAAATGAGAGACGACTTTTGTATTTGCAGAATGTGTTACAGTGTGATGCACATAGAGAGGTTGTGTTAGAAGGACTGAAACAACTTCGTATCCAAGGCAGTGACATAGAAAAGAGGCAGTAATGAGAGTCGTATTTTATATTTCGAGTTTTAGCAGAGGTGGCGCAGAACGGGTTGTAACGACATTGGCAAAAAAAATGAACAAAGAGCAGGAAGTTTTTGTTGTTACAGATACCGTCTCAAAAAAAGAGTATGATCTGCCTGATTTAAAGCGTATCAATATGGGTTATACCGTATATCCCAATGTGATAAAAAGAGGAATCCACAAGTTACAATATATCCGTAAACTTAGAAAAAAGATGCGGGAATTACACCCCGATGTGGTCATTTCCTTTTCCATTGACAGCGCATTACGCATGAAAAATGCTGTGAAAAATACAAAGATAAAGCAGATTGTGTCGGTAAGATGTAACCCCTCTGTGGATTACAAAACGGAAACAGAAGTACAGAATATCATCGCAAAGATTCAGGATCTGGATGGCTTTGTGTTTCAAACGTGTGAGCAGCGTGATTTCTTTGGAAAGGATATAGCCGCAGATTCTGTGGTGATCCTAAACCCAATGGCGGAGGAATTTTCAGGGGAAGATACGGTATGGGAAAAGAAACGGGAAGTGGCTACCTTTGGAAGGATGACAAAAAGTAAGGATCATGCCACACTACTGCGTGCATATAATCTTGCGGCAGAAAAACTTCCGGACTATGTGTTTTCCATTTACGGTGACGGAGAACTGCGAGAGGAAATGGAAGAAATCCGGGAATCTTTGAGACATAAGGAGAGGATTCTGTTACGGGGAGAATGTACGGATGTGAAAAATAAAATGAAACAGATTTCTGTTTTTGTGTTATCTTCACAAAATGAAGGGCTTCCCAATGCCTTGATGGAAGCGATGGCGTTATCCCTGCCGGTTATTTCTACGGATTGTCCCTGTGGCGGTCCGGCAGCGATCATCGAACAGGAAAAGAACGGCATCCTCGTACCGGTAGGGGATGAACGGCAACTGGCAGCAGCCATTGTGGATCTTTGCAACGATGCTTCGAAAGCACATAAGTTGGGACTGGAAGCGTCTAAAATCAGACAGACCTGTGATGCGGATGTAATTGCAGAACAATGGGTAAGATATATGGAGCAGGTAATAAAAAAATAATTGCGAAACTACCTTGTGTAGTTTCGCAATTATTTTTGAACCAATTATGCTTCGGATAACAAAGTGCGTATGCTGTCCCGGATTATAAGCAGTCCTCGGTTTAATTTCTCTTTTTCAATCGTGAGAGGCGGAAGGATCTTGAGTACACAGTCCTTTCTGCCGGCGAGTTCAATAATGAGATGCTTGTCAAAACAAAGGTGGGATGTTTTTGCTGCATAGGAAGGATCAATTGCACTAAAATCAATTCCCCATATCATACCGATTCCCCGAATTTTCAAACGAGAGTCCAGTGGTATGATTTCTTTTTCTAAAAAGTCCTTTATATACGCTTCTTTTTCTTTAACGGCAGAATCTAAATCCGTTTCCAGATAATAGTCAATTCCGGCTTTTGCACCGATAAAAGCCAACTGATTGCCACGGAAGGTACCGTTGTGTTCCGCCGGAGAGAATACATCATATTCCGGTTTTAATAATAAAAGCGACATAGGCAACCCAAATCCACTGATGGATTTGCTCAATATCACCATGTCCGGTACAATGTCAGCACGTTCAAACGAAAAGAAAGAACCGCATCTTCCGACCCCAACCTGTATATCATCCACTACCATAAGGATATTATACTTATCGCAAATGGCACGAAGACGCTGCAGCCACGGAACAGGGGCTGGGTTGATGCCTCCTTCTGCCTGTACGGTTTCTAAAAAAATGGCAGCGGGCATATCAATGCCGGAATGGTCATCTGTCAATATGCTTTCCAGATAATCCAGGGAAGTCATCGGATCTTGAAAGGCATTATAGTATGGCATAAAAGTAATGTTGTTTAAAGGTACGCCGGCACCTGTGCGGGAAAACACATCGCTTGTCATGGAAAGGGATCCGAGTGACATGCCATGAAAAGCACCGGAGAAAGCAAATACGTTGGAACGACCCTTGACCTTTCGGGATAATTTGAGGGCGGCTTCCACTGCATTTGTGCCGGTAGAGCCACAGAACATCATTTTGTAATCCAGATTTCGCGGGACTAATATTTTATTTTTGAAAGAAGTCAGAAATTGTTCCTTGGCTTCGGTGTACATATCCAGTGCATGGATAATGTGATCTTCCTGCAGATAATCCAATATGGCGGATTTAATAAACGGATTGTTGTGCCCATAATTCATGGCACCTGCTCCGGCAAAAAAATCTATATACTCCGTTCCGGCAGTATCCGTTAAAACGGCATTCTTTGCCAGCGTAAATTCGGTTGGAAATTTGCGGCAATATGAACGGACATTGGATTCTGTATTTTCAAATATTGTAAACATATCCGATTTTCCTTTTCGTGATCATTTTCCTAAATATCTCTCCCTAGTGTATTCGTTTTTCAAAAGGGTGTCAATTCTTTTGGGAAAATG
>CAYLSH010000100.1:0-6529 GCA_964386235.1 uncultured Lachnospiraceae bacterium
GTAATGACCTATCGTACTTTTAGAAAGAAAAAAAGAGATCGTGATTAAGATTAGATGATACCGGAATTCGCATAATCATTTTTCCTTTTATATCATCTTTTGTAATATAGGGATTATTCCAATATCTGGAATCATATGAGTCTATTCTGTTGTCTCCAAGTACAAAATAGCAACCTTCCGGAATCTCATAGTCCTTAAACGAATAGGTTTTCATGTCTTCATACAAATATTCTTCCCGGTACAGTTGTCCATTGATGTAAACAGATCCCTCGACAAACATAAGGCTGTCTCCGGGAAGTCCGATTATACGCTTGATCAATATTTCTCCCTTTATATCACCTTCCGTGCCGGCGAAAATAACAATGTCCCCTCTTTGCGGGGCATCATTTATATACGCCAGTCCATTCGCAATGACAATGTCCGATACATCAAGTGTCGGCTGCATGGATTCTGACGGAACCACTCCCCATAAGATTACGGTTCTAAAGAAAAAAAACACAACAATGGCTGTAATAATGCATTCAACAACCGTTTTTTGCCGTTCGTTCAGAGTGGAAAAAAATTTGATTTTACATTTGAATAACTGAATTACTTCTTTCATTTGCTCAAAAATCCCAATCAAAAAAAAACATCTTGACCTTTTACAATGTGGTGGTATAATATATCTAGAATATAGCAATGAGGAGGATACAATATGTCAAGGATTACACACACAAATCCGTTAATTGCACAACGATTAACGCAATTGCGTAAGCAGAATGGCTATACCCAGAAGGATGTCCTTGCATTACTGAGCGACATGACCTATGAGACACGTAAAGCAAGTCTCTCCCCTTCGGTTATAAGCCAATGGGAACAGGGCAGACGTACTCCGGCGCCCGAAATGGTGAAGCATCTGGCAGAAATATACCAGGTAACAACGGACTATATTATGGGAGCCGATGTAGGACCACAGGAGAAAAGTAAAACTCCGTTAGATTACAGCACACTCAGAAATATGCAACCAAACGACACCATAGGACATGATGCTACCGTGATTCCCCGTACGGAATTGAACCTTTTTGATGGCTTGCCCGTTTATATATACTTTAGCAGTTTACAGCATTCGGATCAATGGGGAATCGTCAACTACAATAAAGGCGTCCTTGTCTTAAAAAATGGAAATGTGGATTTTAGTGATCCCACTATCAAAAAAATATGCACCGACAGGATTACCTACGGCGGGAGAATCACAAATTGTTCCAATGTTCCTCTCGATTATTCACGACTATTGAATTGTATATCAACTGTCTGGGTGGAGGTCACTTCTCCTGATGAGCAACTACAGTCACTCTACAATGGTTGGTATCGTCACAACGAAAATAAAACATGCCTGATCAATGCATTGGGATTGATACTGCCCTATGAGGGAATTAGGATCTCATACAATGCATACACAAAGCGGGTGCAATAATTTGCTTCATCTTTTTGCGTAATTATTTTCACGCCCTACCAAAACAAATTGATCACAATTCCGCTGAGAACCCCGACTGCGTAAAGCACGCCAATGATCTTGAAATTGTCTTTCCGGTTGTCATTTACACGAAGCAGGACCAGGACACCGACTCCGGCTCCGACTAACAGACCGGACATCATGGTGCCAAGACGGATGATCCCGTCTAAGTATAACTGTGTAATGACCACGGATGCTGCGCAGTTGGGAATCAGTCCCACAATACCGGCAAGGAATTCTGCAATGACCGGCTTATTTAAGATCAGACCGGCAAGTGCATCTTCGCCCACCACCTCAATCAGCAGATTCAGGGCTAAGGTAAAGATAAGGATGTATACCCACACCTGTAATGTGTGGATGACTGCCGGTTTTAAAATACTGTCACATATGTCATGCAGTTTGGAAACATGGGCGGATTCATCCTGTTTGTGTCCATGTGAATGTCCGCATTTGCAGTGCTCATGTTCACAAAAATGATGAATATCCGGCTCCTGCTCTTTTTTTCCCAGTACACTTCTACATATAAAATCAATCAAAAATCCGGCTGCCATACCAATGCCGGCTTTTAGTAAAAGCACTTTAACAATAAAGCCAGGTTCTACCTGCTCCGAGATCATGATCGGAAGCATCTCATCCGAAGTGGAAAGATATACGGCGATCAAAGTACCCACCGTGATCACTCTTCCGGCATAAAAATTGGATGCAACTGTTGAAAAACCACACTGTGGAATCATACCCAGTAAGGCACCCCATACCGGTCCTGCCTTCTCGGTCTTTAACAGAATCTGCCTGGTTTGGTCGTTCATTTTTTCTTCCAGATATTCCATAATCAGATACGTGATCAGTAAAAACGGTAATATCTTAATACTATCTTCCCATGCATGGGAAACAATATGTTCAATAAGTTCCATTTATTCTCCATTCTGCCGCCTTTAGGCAGCACAAATCGCAAGGAATTATTATTTATGTTTCCTTTCCTCTACGGCTTCCCTTGCTGCTTTCTTAATATCTTCTAAGGAATATTTAAAATAGCGGGATTTTAACATTGGATTGCTCAATAACATATCCATTCTGAAGAAATCTTTACGGTGCAGCAACTGAAAACGCTTTTCTCTTGCCACACGGAATTTGATACGCAATTCGTCCAATTCTTCCCTGCTCTCCTCCGTTATCTTGGCACGAAGTTCCTTCACATGGGCAAAACGCTCTTCCAGAGCATCTGAAAGTTCATCCAGACGCTCATAGGTATTCAATACTACCTGCTCTCTTGCATCGTCTGCAAATGCTAAGATCACGTCCATACGTTTCTGCAAGCGTTCCATTTCGTCCCGTACCTCGTCGAGTTTGACCAGTACATCCCGGATATCGAGTGCGGTTTTAAAGGATATTGCAAAGTCGGCAATGCCAAGTGCCGCGATCAGTGTTGTCGTTACAGAAACAACGATATGAGGGAGTCCAAGTATAAAATGTTCAATGGGCGCATGGATAAACCTCACCAGAAAAATGGTAAAAGCACCCCATGCAAGCGTCGCCTTCACACAAATATGTCCCTGAAAGTTAAGGGGACGGTCCGTATAATCCCAGTACCTTACCTTAAACAAGGCTTCCATGGCTACACCGGTTATGTATTCCAGTATGGTTGCCCCCACACAGCCTGCCAGAAACGTTAATATCAGGTTGTCACGAAACGGAATCGTTACAAATAGCATCACGATCGCCCCACTTCCATATAAAGGAAGAAGTGGTCCACGCATAAATCCTCTGTTTACCCATCTCTTGTTTTTCACAGAGACATATAGGGATTCATAACACCATCCAATAAAGCAATACATGAGAAAAAACGCCACCCATTGCACCATTGTATAACTTGTTTCCATACTTCATCAAACCTTTCTGCCGGTTACACAGAATAATCTTTATTTTATAAATGGACTGCCCGTGGCAATCCATTTCACTCGTATTTGTCGATCAAAATACGTAATTTTTCTTTTTTTGTTTTATATACTTCCTGTTTAAAAATAAATTTACCAAATCCTCTTGCCGTAACATGATCGCCGGATTTTAGCCCGTAACTATTATTCTCCATCAGTCTGCCATTGACAAATATCCTGCCGGTTTTAAAAAGTTCCAGACTCTCCGTCCTACTGATATTATATACCTTGGCGATTACACCATCAATTCGAACGGAAGAAACCAGTACCTCTTTCTCCACAGGCTTTGCCGCCGGCATTTCATCTGCCGGATCCACAATACGACATTTTACATGCGTATGCTTTACCTGATCAAGTTCTGTCAAAAGGTACTCCGCAATCTTCTGATGACAATATAGATAGGCACTCTTTCCTTCTACGAAAATATCCCCTATCGTATTACGTTCAATCCCAAGATTCATGACCGCGCCTAAAAAATCACGATGCGTCAGGACATCTGCAAATTTAACGATCAGTGGCTCAATCTTAATACAGCGAATGGGAAACTCTTCTTCATAACCGAGTTCTTCTTTATTTCCAAATCTTGCCATCCTGCGTTCACAGTCCTCATGACCGCCGGTAAGCGTGACTGTTACAAACGGATTCTCTTTCCGGATCTCCTCCACTAACTGCTGCTCATGAAGGGATAAAAACGCAGAAAAAGTAAACATATTGTTTTGATACGACAGATCGGCAAGATCCAGCAAACGTTTTTTTAGTATAATGGTCTCTTTATCCATTATTCCCCCTTAATTATGCGGGATTGGAAAAATCAATGACCGGCACCTTGGGTTCTTTTGCTGCTGCCACGCTTTTTGCATGCAGCACAGGTCCAATGCCTTTGTATCCGGCAAACTTCTCAGCGCGAATCTCTGCCTTTACACGCACCCATGATTTTTCCGGAAGATCCTTCGCTCCATCAAACTGACAGGCATAACCTAAAAATGCCATATCATCCGCACAACAGGTCATTGCCATACGTCCCGGTACAAAATACCCCTCCGGGAATCTCTTTGGATGAAGCACCATTCCTACGAAGGAAACCGTTTTGCCCTCGTAACGCTCCGGATGATCCATCATATCCAGATACCAGATACCAAAGCCAAAATTGTCCAGTTCAATTATCTCGGCATTCAGATCATAAGGAAGTTCTTCTTCCATCATCTCATTGATTTCGCCCTGCGAATCTTCAAAAATAATCTCCGCCTGCGGATTGACTGCCTTCACATTTCGTTTGTAAGAAGACAATTCTTTGATACCGTCGCAACGGTTAAAAATAATCATCTCCGATTTTCTTACCATCTCCGCTACCAGAGATTTCATATTGCTGTAATACATCGGAAATGTAGAGGCATCGATCGTGGTGATCTGCTGCTCCACACCCCAGTCATCCGGAAGTACCAGATCTTTACAATTCCACATACCATTGAATTCGATAATGATACGGACAGGTTTATGCTTGTCCGCCAATTTTTCCAGATTGGCAATCGTAAAGTCTTCTTCCTCTTCGATCAGTTCCACAACTGTCCGGCTCTTTTTTAAGAGTTTCGGTTCGTACTCTACTTCGCCCTCTTCACATAAGATCAGAAGAGTGGTTCCCTTCGTCTGAAAATAGGGTTGTGCGATCGTGTATTTAATAAATTCTGTTTTGCCGCTTTCTAAAAAGCCATTAATCATATATACAGGAATCATTTTAATCTCCATTCCGCAGACGCTTAGCGTCCCCCAGTTTTCCCTTAACGGTGAAATAACTCTGCTAATGCAGCCTCATTTATCTGAGATCCGATCACGCAGATCTTACCCGTCACATCCGGTTTGCCGGTTCTGATCTCGGCTTCTCCCGGCACATAATCAAAATAAATCCATTCATCCGATCCTTTCATCGGTACCATGCCCTTTGAACGAAGAATAAATCCATATGCTTTTTCATCTTCTAAAGATGCTAAAATACTGTCTATCTCTTCTTTTGTAAATTCATGCGGTGTTTCTAATCCCCAACTTGTAAACACTTCATCCGCATGATGATGTCCATGATGGTCGTGATGATCATGGCAGCCGCAACTGCATTCTCCATCATGATGTTCATGATGTTCATGATGTTCATGATGTTCATGCTCATGGTGATGGTCGTGTCCACAGCATTCATGGTCATCATGCTCATGGTGATGATCATGTCCGCAGCATTCGTGGTCATGATCGTGATGATGCTCATGTCCACAGCATTCGTGATCATGATCGTGATGGTGCTCATGATGTTCTTTGTTCACCTGCTCCATCAGTTCTTTTTCCAGATCTTTTGCACCTTCAATGGTCTTTAATATATCTTCGCCCTCCAATTTATCCCATGGAGTCGTAATTATCGTTGCCTTTGCGTTGTGTTCACGGATCAGTTCAATCGCCTTATCCAGTTTTTCTTCTGAAATATTCTGCGTTCTGCTTAAAATAATGGTTCCGGCATGCTCGATCTGATTGATGAAAAATTCACCAAAGTTTTTGATATACATCTTGCATTTGGATGCATCCACTACTGCTACCGCACTGTTTAATACCACATCGCTGCCCATGTCCACATCCATAACAGCCTTCATAACATCGGACAGTTTTCCCACACCTGATGGCTCTATCAGAATACGCTCCGGTGCATATGTTGTCATTACTTCTTTTAATGAGGTTCCAAAATCACCTACTAACGAACAACAGATGCAGCCTGAATTCATCTCTTTGATCTCAATTCCGGCCTCTTTTAAAAATCCGCCGTCCACGCCGATCTCTCCAAATTCATTTTCAATCAAAACAACCTTCTGACCGTTTAATGCTTCTTTTAATAATTTCTTGATCAATGTTGTTTTTCCGGCTCCCAAAAAACCGGATACAATATCTATCTGCGTCATTTTTTCATTTCCTCCTGTAAAACCAAACACCGTCACGCTTTGCATGACATTTTAAAAAATGCAATAAGCAGAAAATAAGCCGAGTTCTGTGTCTTTGATCATCTATCTAGGACTGCTGTTACCAACAGCCTCAAGCGACCTACCTGAAAGCAAGCCGGGCAAGCTTATGGCTTTCT
>CAYLSH010000101.1:0-6446 GCA_964386235.1 uncultured Lachnospiraceae bacterium
CGCAACTCATTCATACTATCATGCGCTCAAAACTTTGTCAACAACTTTTTTAACTATTTTGATTCTTTGATTTTGGTGTTTCAAAAAATCATGTTCACCACTTTTGGCGGTGGAGTTTCATAATACCATTGTTGCTTCCTTTTGGCAAGAGGTAATTTTCAATTTTTTCTTGTGTTGTCTTTTCTATTTGGGCATTTCACCAAAAATCCCCTCTCTTTTGTAAGAGAAGGGATTGCGGTTGTTCCTTATTCTATTATACTTCAAAGATCAGATCGGCATATGTAGGGAAGGGCCAGTATTCTTTTCCGACGATCTTCTCCAGTTCGTCCGCCGGTTTTCTCAGAGCATCCATGGCTTTCACAATCTCTTCACGGTAGAAGAATGCCTGTTCCTTACCGCGGGGCATGTTGGACGCTTTTGCTTCTGCTTCTGCCAGATAACGGCTTGCCTCTTTTGTCTCCTGTAAAAGTGCTGAGGTCTGATTTAAAAGTTCTGCCGTCACGGAAGCATCCGCTCCTGCACCTTTTACGGCAAGAACCGTATCCGCAAGGTCTTTGGTATAGCGAATCACTGCAGGGATGATCTGTTTATTTGCCATGTCGATCATCGTCAATGCTTCTATATTAATTGTTTTGGCATATATTTCGTATAGAATTTCCGCTCTGGATTCCAATTCTGCCTTGGTAAAGATTCCAAAACGTTCAAACAAACGGATGGATTTGTCCGTAGTCAGTGTTTCCACAGCTTCTACCATGGACGGAATGTTCGGCAGACCACGTCTTGCCGCTTCCTCAACCCATTCCTGGGAATATCCGTCACCATTGAAAATAATGCGCTGGTGTTTTGTCATATATTCCTTGATCAGATCATGGACCGCAATATCAAAATCTTCTGCTTTTTCCAGTACATCGGCCGCTTCACAAAATGCTTCTGCCACGATGGCGTTGAGGATGGTATTCGGACTGCCGATGGAGTCCTCCGATCCCACCATACGGAATTCAAATTTATTACCGGTAAAGGCAAAGGGTGAAGTACGGTTTCTGTCAGTAGCGTCCTTTTTGAAATCGGGAAGTGTGGATACACCCGTCTGCAGGACGCCGCCTTCTTTTAATTTGGAAGCTCGTCCGGTTTCCACCAGCTGTTCTACCACATCTTCCAACTGTTCACCAAGGAACATCGAAATAATGGCCGGAGGTGCTTCACATGCTCCCAGACGATGATCATTTCCTACATTGGACGCACTCTGACGCAAAAGGTCAGCATGTGTATCCACTGCCTTCATAATGCAGGCAAGTACCAGTAAAAACTGTACGTTTTCGTTCGGTGTTTCACCGGGTTCCAATAAATTTACACCATTATCCGTGGTAATGGACCAGTTGTTGTGCTTACCGGATCCATTTACACCCTTAAACGGTTTTTCATGGAGCAGGCAACGAAGACCGTGGTTTCCTGCCACTCTTTTCATTGTCTCCATTATCAGTTGGTTATGATCCACAGCAATGTTGGCAGATTCATAGATCGGTGCCAGTTCATGCTGTGCCGGTGCCGCTTCATTATGCTGTGTCTTCGCAGTCACCCCTAATTTCCAAAGTTCCATATTTAATTCATGCATAAAGGAACCAACCCGTTCCCGGATAACGCCAAAATAATGATCGTCCATTTCCTGGCCTTTGGGTGCGGGTGCCCCAAATAACGTTCTGCCGGAGAAGATCAGATCTTCCCTCTGCAGTGCTTTCTCCTGATCGATCAAAAAGTATTCCTGTTCCGCTCCAACGGATGCTGTTACTTTCGTTGCCTCCGTGTTGCCAAATAAGCGCACGATACGAAGGGCCTGTTTGCTGATAGCTTCCATGGAACGAAGAAGCGGTGTCTTTTTATCCAGCGCCTCTCCTGTATAAGAACAGAACGCTGTCGGAATACAGAGGGTAGGTCCCGTTGCCGTTTCTTTGATAAAAGCAGGGGACGTAATATCCCATGCTGTATAGCCTCTGGCTTCAAAGGTCGCACGCAGTCCGCCGGATGGGAAAGAAGAAGCATCGGGTTCTCCCTTGATCAGTTCTTTTCCCGAAAAATCCATTAACATCCTTCCATTTTTATCCGGATGCGTGATAAAAGAATCATGTTTTTCGGCTGTGATGCCCGTAAGCGGCTGAAACCAATGGGTATAATGTGTTACTCCCCTGTCCATGGCCCATTCCTTCATGTCGTTTGCGACAATATTGGCTGTGATCTTGGACAGTTCTCCACCCTGTTCAATCACTTGCATGATTTCCTGATAGACATCCTTGGGAAGTCTTTCCTTCATTGTGCTGGGTGTATACACATTCATGGCAAAAATATCTTCTACATTTACCATGTTTTCACTTACCGTTTTGTTATTGATTATTGAGCCCATGCTGGTTCCCCCATGATGATTCTTATTCATCTTTATTCGACAACCTATTATAAAACGATTTTTTTCATTTTTAAAGTGTTTTTTTATTCTCCACGCGAAGCAGATCATACTGCTCGGGTGTTTCTGACAAATCCAGGTATAAAATCTGCTGTGGATGAGGAGCACTTTCCACTTCCGTACCTTCTTCATCAAAAAGTGCATTTACCACAACCGGAATGTTTCTTCCGTCCGGCTTCATGATCTCGATCGTATCCCCTTTGCAGAATTTGTTGCGCTGTTCAATGCAGGCGTACCCTCTCTCATCGATCCTTCCAACAATTCCCAGATAAATATATTCGTTTACATAAGTGTTACTGTCGTAAATCTGTGTTTCCTCATTTGGTTTGCCAAAATAAAATCCCGTCGTAAACTGACGGTATGTGCACTTGGAAATCTCAGAACGGTACCAATCCATATTGGCACGGTATGTTTCTTCTGACTTAGCAAAATCATCCAGTGCTTTTCGGTAAGTACGCGCTACGGTTGCCACATATAACGCCGTTTTCATCCTGCCCTCTATTTTTAAACTGTCGATTCCGGCATCTATAATCTCCGGAATATGTTCGATCATGCACAGATCCTTTGAGTTAAAAATATAGGTTCCCCTTTCGTTTTCATAAACGGGCAGATACTCTCCGGGTCTTTGTTCTTCCACTACCGCATATTTCCAGCGGCAGGGATGCGTGCATGCTCCATGATTGGCGTCCCTTCCCGTAAAGTAATTACTGAGCAGGCATCTTCCGGAATAGGAGATGCACATGGCTCCATGAATAAAACTTTCTATTTCCAGATCCTCCGGAATATTTTCACGTATTTCCTTGATTTCTCTTAAGGAAAGTTCCCGCGCAGAAACAACTCGTTTTGCACCCATCTTATGCCAGAACTGATAGGTCATATAGTTCGTATTATTTGCCTGTGTGGAAATATGAATCTCAATATCGGGGCATTCTTCTTTTGCAAGGGTAAACATACCGGGGTCTGCAATGATCAATGCATCCGGCGAAATCTCTTTTAACTCCCGAAAATAGGCACGCGCCCCCTCCAGATCATAATTATGAGCCAGAATATTTGCCGTCACATACACTTTTACCCCGTGTTCATGTGCAAAAGCTATTCCTTCTTCCATATCCTGTCGGGAAAAGTTTTTTGCCTTGGCCCGAAGACCAAATGCTTCTCCACCGATATAAACGGCATCCGCACCATAAATTACTGCCGTGCGCAGTACTTCCAGATTATTTGCCGGAACAAGCAATTCTGTTTTTCTCATAAAGTCCTCACTTTTTAATCCGCATTCTTCACACTGACCGCCACACCGTCCCCCAAAGGCAGGATCGCCGTTGTCAGTTCGTCCATGTGTTTCAGCGTGTATAAATATTCTCTCATTCTGCTATGGATGGTCCGATTCCTTCTGGTCACGGCAAATCGGGATTCCAGTACGTCCCCATCCTGCAATACATTATCTGAGACAAGCAGTCCGTCCGGGGCTAAGAGTTTTAATATATCCGGTAAAAAATGAATATATTGCCCCTTTGCCGCATCCATAAAAATAAAATCGTAGCGCTGTGTTAACGTGGGCAGGATCTCAAGTGCATCCCCCTCTAACAAGGTAATCTGCTTCTCTTTTCCTGCTTTTTTAAAATTCTCTTTCGCAAGCGGGATTCTTTTTTCATATTTCTCAATGGTTGTGATCTGACAATCTTTTGGCGCATACTCACTCATCAAAAGTGCCGAAAATCCAATTGCCGTACCAACTTCCAATATTCTGTGTGGCTTTTTTGCCTTCATCAGTAAACGAAGGAAACTCTGCATTTCCGTTCGCACAATGGGAACATCCGTTGCTCTTGCATATTCTTCCAATTCATTCAGGTACGCAGGATTCCCCGCGTCAAGCGAATTAATGAAGGATACCATTCTTTCATCTACTATCATTGATCGTTCTCCGAACCTACCACTACTTCTCCACTGTTTGCTTCCGTCATCTCATCCAGAGATTTATTGCCGGATTCTTCTGTTTCTTTTTCCGTGGACATAACCGCCAGCATCTCTTCCGCTGTCATGGAGGTATTCAGTTCAAAATCCCCCGCCATTTCCTCATCATGGTAGTCGGAAAATCTTTCCTGTAAAACAAACAGATCTGCATCCCGGATCAAGCCTTTCATCTCCAGGATCTCTCCTATCTTTTTGGCATCCGCGCCTTCCGGAATCGTGACCGTAACAGTACGTCCTTCTCCGGAAGTGATCGGTTTTTCACCAAAAAGACGATATCCGTAATCATATGCCAATACCGCATATTTGTATACAAACATAATGATCAGCACTGTGGCAATGATCTTAAATGCCATACCAAATACAGAACCTACAATCTCTTTACTGTTCATAAAATCTCTTTGCCTTTCTTAAACTTCCAAAATAATGGGCAGAATCATCGGACGTCTCTTTGTTTTCTTCCATACATAATCACTTAAGGAATCCTTGATCGAATTCTTGATCTTGCCCCAATCCGTGATGCCACGATCCAGACAATTCTCAATCACTTCCGTCATTCGCTCCCTTGCTTCATCCATCAGTTCATCGGATTCTTTTACATAAACGAATCCTCGGGACACGATATCCGGTCCGGATACCAGATAGCCGGATGCCTGATCCAGTGCAAGCACTACGATCATAATACCGTCTTCGGCAAGATGCTGTCTGTCACGCAGGACAATGTTACCTACATCCCCCACACCAAGACCATCTACTAAAATATCGCCAACCGGTACTTTACCGGTTACTTTTGCCTTCTTATCACTCAGTTCCAGTACATCACCGGATTCTAAGATGAAAACATCCTCTTTGTCGATGCCCAGATCCATGGCGAGTTTTGCCTGCGCTTTTAAATGTTTGTATTCGCCGTGAACCGGTATTGCGTAACGTGGTTTTACTAAGGTATAGATCAACTTGATCTCTTCCTGGCAGGCATGTCCGGACACATGCGCGTCCTGGAAAATTACCTCTGCGCCCTTGCGAAGCAACTCATTGATAATCTTTGTAACAGCTTTTTCATTACCCGGAATCGGACTGGATGAAAAAATAATGGTGTCCCCGGGGTTAATGGAAATCTTGCGGTGCGTATTCTGTGCCATACGGCTCAGCGCTGCCATACTCTCTCCCTGGCTTCCCGTTGTGATGATAACCGTTTTTTCATCCGGATAATTTTTTAATTCATCAATACCGATCAGCGTATTCTCCGGAATGTTCAGACACTCCAGATTCGTTGCCGTTTCGATGATGTTAACCATACTTCTTCCTTCCACGACAACTTTTCTGCCATATTTATAAGCAGAGTTAATGATCTGCTGCACTCTGTCCACATTGGATGCGAATGTGGCGATGATGATACGGGTGCTTTTGTGATCTGCAAAAATCGTATCAAATGTCTTGCTTAATGTTCTCTCCGACGGTGTGAATCCCGGTCGTTCCGCATTGGTACTGTCGCACATCAATGCCAGTACGCCTTTTTTACCAAGTTCCGCAAAACGTTGCAAATCAATAGAATCCCCGTAAACCGGTGTATAATCCACCTTGAAATCTCCGGTGTGTACCACGATTCCTGCCGGTGAATAGATTGCAAGTGCTGCTGCGTCCACAATACTATGATTCGTTTTGATAAATTCAATCCGGAAACTGCCCAGATTGATGGACTGTCCGAATTTGACCACTTTCCGTTTTACATGATTCGTCAGATTGTGTTCTTTTAATTTGTTCTCTATGATTCCCATGGTCAGTCTGGTGGCATAGATTGGCACATTCATCTGTTTTAATACATAGGGAAGCGCACCAATATGATCTTCATGTCCATGCGTAATCACAAATCCTTTTACTTTTTCCACGTTATCCAGTAAATACGTTATATCCGGGATAACAAGATCAATCCCCAGCATATCGTCTGCCGGGAAACTCAGACCACAATCCACGACAACAATACTGTCTTCATACTCAAAGGCAGTAATATTCATTCCGATCTGTTCCA
>CAYLSH010000102.1:0-1388 GCA_964386235.1 uncultured Lachnospiraceae bacterium
GATTCACTAAGATTCACTAAATATCTCAAAATATCACTTACCAATTAGAATAACTTCTCCTCGAGGAAAAAATGGGAAAGGGCAAATGCAAAAGGGCGGGATCACGGATCCCGCCCTTTCTTGTGCTCCAACCGCTGTCTTAAAAATGTGACGGCGTTCTGTTATGATTCTGTTATTGTGTAGTTAGCTGTGCATCACTATGGAAATTATTTGCTTCCAGCAGTCAGATAAAGATCATTGCCACTCATATATTTGCCATACCACATCCATTGTGGATGCGTTGCGCCATTCTTTGCCTTTACATACTCACTCCACTGCTGGGATTCGTATGCTGCACGCATCTGCCAGTCATCTGCATTCAGGTATTTACCTGTAATGACTTTGGTTCCTGTAGGTGCGAGTTTGGAGCCGGTTGACAGTGTCACTACATTAATTTTGTTTTCGCTGTCCGTAGCATCATGAATTACGGATAGATTTTTCTTTACGCCGTCTTGGGTAATGGTTAGACCATTTACCTTGATCGGCTTGTTTTCGTAGTGAAGAATGTATGCGTCACATTTTTCTGCGAGGGAAACTGTGTTGGTTGTTAAGGTATTACCCACATACAGTTTTGCCTGTGCCAAATCTTCAAAGCGAAGGTTATTGACAGTCAGATTATTCTTAATGCGGAGTACACCGTCCCAAGGATCCAGTTTATATTCCTCACTACCTTCAGGTGCGTCATTACCGTGATTGTGGTCGTACTGCTCCTGTGTTCCACTAAAGGTCAGTGCATTGATGCCACTCACATTGTCTGCTTCTAAGTAGAAGCCATCCTCAAAGACTACTACGCCCTTAGCAGAACCGGTAATGTTTCCAAGTCCAAAGCCTTCTGCTCCGTCTATTGGTGCAAATGTTGCCCATTTGAAGGATGTTTTGTAATTGCCGACTACCAAGTTGATCTTGGCAGATACTGCTTCATTCTTAACGGTCTTAACCGGTAAGAATTCGATGGCTTCAAAGGCTGTGTGGCACTTTAAGGTAAGATTTCCACTAAATGTAATACTATGACCATTACCCAGAATCTTTACCTCGGATGCTTTGGAGGGAAGGGTCAGTGTATTGTACTTGTTGTTGCCCTTCTCATTTCCAATCTCCACATCTTTTACTAACTCAATCGTGTAGGACTTGTATGTCTTCTTACCGTTTGGATCCACATCCTGAAGAGCCATGGTATCAATTGCTTTTACTGCCGCTTCAAAAGTAGTGAATGAATAAGCCGGAACGGATCCCGGTTCTCCACCGATCCATACTCTGGCTTCGATGTTTTCTACCAGTTCACCTGTTTCATTATTTACCTCACAAAGTTTACCGTATACAATGTCGTTTCCGGACTTGTAAAGACCATA
>CAYLSH010000102.1:1488-6409 GCA_964386235.1 uncultured Lachnospiraceae bacterium
TCCACTGTCGGAATCTGACCCATAGCAGTGCTTGGCCTGAATAAACTTGCCGCTGCCTTTGGTGCTGTCAGAAGAACCATGTCCTCGGATAACTGTGCAAAACGGCTGATGGAGTTATTATAGTACAATCCCACCGTTATGTAGGACCAGTCAGGACAAACCTCCGGATTAGCAAGCGATACGGTGCCCTTGATCTGTACCAGGCTCTTACCGTTCTTATCCTGTTTTGCCTCAATCGTGTTAAAGTTATCCCCCACAACCACGTTGTTTAAGGTTACCTTGCCGTCGCCAACGGTTCTCGTTCCTGCTCTCATGTAGGAACTTGCGAGAGTTGTCGTATCGGAAACGGTGATGTTCTTAGCAAGGAGGGTTGCATAACCATTATCAGAAGGATCTACATATTTTCCTTCCTCTGATACTCTTGCTTCCTTGCCAATTACAAGGTTCTTAACGGAAACATCCTTATCCTTACTTTCTACCGTAGCACCCGGGTTAATAACCATCGTACCAACGCCGGAGATACCCTCGGATACAGAGAAAAATGCTTCATCTCCTGTTCTTAAATCTCTTGTTCTCAAATCTACAGTTCCGATATTATTGATCTTTGTGATCGCATTTGTATAATCGTATCCCAAAATATACGCACTGCCCGCTGCTGTACCGGTCAGTTTGATCTGCTGTGAATGGATTCCGGCATTGCCAAAATCATGATCGAGCATATTGTCCATTGCCAAACGGTACTTACCGGTGTTGATGGTATAGGCATTATTGTAATAAGATTTTCCGTCTTTCTTTACTGCCACAATCGGGACCCCAATCACAAGATCCGTCTTCAAGGTAATGCTCGTACCTGTCATCATAATACCATACTCATCGTCGTCCATACCATAATTGTATATTGAGATGACAGTTGCCTTGGCCGGCATGGTCAGATTCTTCAGGGTTCCATCCGTACCAAGATCATCTAATAAAGTAATAGCGTAATCCCAATCATTATGATTTAATTTGTCGATCTCTTTGACTGCCTGATCCCATGTACAGAACATACCTGTATAGTGTATTTTATAAGAAGCTTGGTATTCATCATAAGTACGACCTTCTACCAGAATGCTCGGCTTAGCCTCATCGCCTAAAAGATATACGCCACCTTCGTACTTAGCAAATCTATTATCTCTACCTTTGTAAGACTCGCCTTCTACACCCAAAAGCATTACGGAGTTCAGTTCCATCTTCGGTGCCTGAATCACTTTCTGATATGCAGCCGGTTTGGAATTACCGTCCCACTTAATGTCTGCCATCTTATCGTGATCAACACTCTTATATTTCTTGGTGTTTGTATCGTAATAGCATGGTGAAACAATCAACTGACCTAAAAGGGAAACTTCCCCATTAATGGTTAACTGGGTTGTTGCTTTCTTCCATTCTTTTGCTGTATAGGCAGTCTTGACATATACATCCGTGGAACCACTGATATCTCCCAGGGTGATCGCATTCTTACTCATAAGTTTGACTGTATCATAATTGGTGCTATTCTCATCCCATGTCTGTACATCGTTAATAGATAGTTTACCATTTGCTGCTAATGTTACACCTTTGACTCCAACAAATGTTGATATGGATGCGTCCCCATTTACCAGTACACTCTGTTCTTCACTAAGAGTCAATGTACCGGACTTGGTCGTGATCTTACTTGCCACCACCTTATACTGACTAGCTTCTCCATAGATTGATGTGTTATCACCAATAATCGTGTCTGCCATATTCGCATCCGGTGTGCTTACACCCTTTCCAAGGGTAACATTGGCTGTACCCAAATTCAGTGTGATGGAATTGGTTTCCATGAAGCCATCCGCTTCATTCGCATTAGTCGTACCTTCTGTCAATATTACGTTGTCAAGATTCAGTTCCAGATTACCAAGTGGACTCAAAGCGCCGGTGTACTTAATGGTAACCGGAGTCGCGGAAGAACCATTCGAACCTTCAAAATTACCTTCACTTACGATGGTAAGGGATGCTGCTTTTCCTGCTGACGGAAGAGCAAATTTACCATACATAGCGTTTTCACCTGTTTTAGCGGTCTTGATAATACCCTGATTACCACCTTCACCTTCTGCCGGTGTGGTGTTACGAAGTGTAATGGTATACTCTCCATCTTTATCGCCTATGTTGTTTATGATATTGATTGCATCAACATAGGTTGGTGCATAGGTTACATTACTATCATCATCTGTGATCATGGCTTCCATCATGGAAATATCACCGTTGTAGACATAATTCTTGCTGTCTTTGTATGCCTCGATGCCATCCTTTAATCCGGTCTTTTCATCGTCCAGACATCCAAATGCCATAAACATGTCTGCCGGTGCAGTCTTGGCGATCACGAGGGGAGTATTATTATAGTCTGTCCGCTCTGTAGCCAATTTTGTCTTACTATTGTAGTCATAGAGTTTTACTATCACTCCATCATCAACTTCACCCGTGATTGTCATTTGTGGAACATTATTCACAAGGGTGGTACCCAATGTTCCACTGCCTTCGCCAACCGTACCAATCGTGGTCGGAGCAAGTGCACACCATTCGCCATTCGAAACAAATAAATTACTTACTTCTGATTTTGCATGGGTGGTCAGTTTTGCTACTATCGTTGCAGTTGACATTACATTCAAAGTACTCACATTGGTAACGCCACCGGTCATATCAATATCAGATAATGTAACAGATACATCCGTGATGTTTTTCACGCCCTTGATATCTTTCAGTTTTTTACCATTTTCATCAACTGTAACGAATTTTAAATTCAAGCAACTCTTTCCATTGCTATCCTTTTCACAGTTAATGGAGAAATCAGCCGTGCTACTAAAGTTAATCTTAGTAAAACCAACTCTACCGTTGACTTTGACGTCCCCTATAAAATTGATTTTCTTAGCTTCGCACTCCGCTTGATTATCTACTATATCTGAAGGTGCTACCTCAAGTACTGACATCTTACCACTTGATGGAAGGGTCAGTTTGCTAACGGAATCATTCGTCACATCAGTGTCTGTGATATCCTTTGATAATGCAAACCAATAACCTGCCTCTTTGTCCGCTCTTGCATCAACATAGGCGGATGCCTGTGTCATATCCAGACAATTTGCAAGTGATAATGCATCTGCATCTGTAAACATCTTCACTTCAACCGCATTGGCTGCCGCATCGTTAGTTACTGCGTACACGGCTCCCTTGTACCAGAGTGCGTTATTAAATTTATCAGCATCATTTTTATTGAATTGGATCTTGCTGATATTTGCCTTCTTTACGGTCAAAAGTTTGTTATCATTTGTTAAGGTGACTTTTTTGTTGGCAAAGCCTGCTTCGGTCTTCTGATTCAACTGGATAAATTCAGGAGTTTTTGCTCCCTCTCCTACCCGAATCTCACCGTTGATTGTTAAGTCACTATATTTCCACATCGACCTGCTATTAGCAGTTTCTTCGATGTAGTTATTGATAACGGTCTTTTTCTCTGTTGTAAATGTGTAAACACCATTCTTCTTCAGTGTATCCACTGTACAGGTACCTTTAATCGTCACTGAATGCTTCTTAAGATATAATGTACCCAGATTCTTCACATCACCGGTTATGGTAAGTTCCTTATTAATTACCACTGTATCCTTGCCATTACCATTGATGCCGCCAATCTCCTTCGTGGTGATCTCATCCAGTGATAACTCATAACCCTTAACATTTATAACCTGCTTACCTGCCGGATATAATCCCACCTCATTAAATGTAGTATTACAACCAAGTGTCAGATCTTTGTTATAGTAAATACCGTAGCCTTGACTACCCTTCTCATCTTGGCCTGATATAATCGTAACCTTTGCTGCTTTGGACGGAAGTTTTATGCTCTGCGGTTTAGCATCCGTTCCGATATCTTTTAATATTCGGATCGTGTACTCTGCATCCGTATCCTTTAAGGCATCGATTGCAGCCACTGCATCATTAAAGGAAGTATAGGCACCATAGAAGTTACCATCAACATCTTTTCCTTTGTATACCGCTGCTTCCAGTTCATCCGCATAATATACCTTAATGTCACTACCGGATTTAAGAAGCATATAGCCGCTATCACCGCCGTTAAATGGGTTTTCATTTCCTGATTTTAAGCAACCCCCAAATAAAGATCCAGCTACAAATGCACTCGCGTCCGCCTTCTTTGCTGTCAAGAGGTTGTTACTGATTGTAATCTTCTTGTCAGCTGTATTCGTATAGGTGCCTCCAAGATAGAGGTTATTATCCTCTCCCTCAGCAGCATCCGTCGGCATTATAACATTAACTCCAATCTTATTAGCCGGGTCGGTCAGTATCACATCACCGGAAATGTTCAGTGCGGACTGATTCTTCTTATTCAATCCGGTGTATAATATCGCATTCGACGTATTGGAGGTGACTGTTCCGGTAATATTATATTTAGATCCGGTTACATAAATGACACATTCCCCATTTAATAAAACATTATTAATGTTAGCATCCCCAATTACCATCAGTTGCGTGATCGAATCCCCAGCAATAGATAATTCATTCTTTACTGTAAGTAACCCTTGTGCTTTCGGATCTCCACCTGCATCCATTCTACTTACATCACCAACCATTGTAAACATACAATCATTTACTGAGAAGTCTGTAACAACCACTTCTGCCGGTTTGTATTTCTGATCCATAATGTTGCCCGTTGCATAGGGAGTTACTAAAAATTGAGTTTTACTAACTTCCAAAGAAGCAAAATTACTTATATTTCCTTCAATATATATTCCGGCGTCTGCTTTATTAGAAGTAAACTCCTCCATCAAAGTAGATGTTAATGCTGCAAACGTTCCCTTCTCATCAGCCACCAACGTTGCTTTTCCGTTACCTTCCATCAGCATGGAGTTATCAAAGATAA
>CAYLSH010000103.1:0-6161 GCA_964386235.1 uncultured Lachnospiraceae bacterium
GCTAAAAGCGACGCAAAAGCGGCGCTAGAGTTTCGCAAGCGAAACTCTTTTTTAACTTGTGACGGTTTTCATTCCTTTGTTTTTATGCTATACTAGGTTGATTGAAAAATAAAAAGGAAGACAGAAAGCGTATGGACACCATCATAGCCAAAATGACGCATACAATTGAAGACGGGAAAGCGATACGGATGGCGGGCGATATCATTCGCAGAGGTGGTCTGGTTGCATTCCCGACGGAGACGGTTTACGGGCTGGGAGGGGATGCACTCAATCCGGATTCTTCCAAAAAGATCTACGCAGCAAAAGGCAGACCCAGTGATAATCCTTTGATCGTGCATATCTGCAAACTGGAAGATATTCACAGGATTGTATCGGATTTTTCCGTGCAGGCACAGAAACTGGCGGATGCATTCTGGCCGGGTCCGCTGACGATGGTTTTGCCCAAATCGGACGCCGTGCCGATGGAAACGACGGGCGGATTGCATACGGTGGCAGTGAGAATGCCGGTGGATCCCATCGCCCTTTCTTTTATAGAGGCGGCCGGTGGTTATGTAGCGGCTCCCAGCGCGAATATATCGGGCAGACCCAGTCCTACCAGTTTTCGCTATGTTAAAGAGGACATGGACGGACGGATCGAGATGATTATAGATGGCGGGGATGTGGAGATCGGACTCGAATCCACGATTGTGGATCTGACAGGAGAAGTTCCCATGCTGCTGCGTCCGGGGATGATTACGATAGATATGCTGCGGGAGGTTCTCGGTGAAGTGGAAGTGGATAAAACCATACTTGCCGGCAATATGGCGGGCAGACCGAAGGCGCCGGGCATGAAGTACAAGCATTATGCACCGAAAGGGGAACTGACCATTATCACGGGGCAGCCTGACAAGGTGATTGAGCGGATCAATGAACTGACAACGCAGGGGATTGCCCGCGGAGAAAAAGTCGGGATCATCGGTACGGAAGAAAACATTTCTTTTTACAAAGGAAACAGTATCAAAAGTGTGGGCAAAAAGGATGATGAGGTATCCATTGCCAAAAGACTGTATCGGATTCTAAGAGAATTTGATGATGAAAATGTAACGTTGATTTATTCGGAATCCTTTTCCACAGGAGGAATGGGACAGGCGATCATGAACCGGTTATTGAAAGCGGCCGGTCATCGGATCGAAAATGCATAGAAGGAATGGAGGAAGCACAATGATAGCGATCGGAAGTGATCATGGCGGATACGATCTGAAAGAATCCGTGATCGGACATTTAAAAGAAAGAGGAATGGAAGTAAAGGATGTGGGATGTTATTCCAAAGAATCCTGTGACTATCCGGTGTTTGGACACGCGGTTGCCAAAGCAGTGGCGGAAGGTGAATGTGAAAAAGGCATTGTGATCTGTACGACGGGCATCGGCATCTCTATTACAGCCAATAAAACACCGGGAATCCGTTGCGCATTATGTTCCGAGCCTTTATCGGCCAAGATGACCAGACTGCACAATGACGCCAATGTGCTGGCTATGGGTGCCGGACTGATCGGTGCCAATATGGCAAATGAGATTGTAGATACCTTTTTGGATACCGCATTTTCGGGCGATGAACGCCATCAGAGAAGAATTAATTTAATTGAATCATAAAATACGAAAGGGAGAACAAAAACATGGCTAAAGTAGTAGTAATGGATCATCCGTTGATCCAGCACAAAATCGGACACATCAGAAAAACAAGTACGGGTACAAAAGACTTCAGACAGACGATATCAGAGATCGCAATGCTGATCTGCTATGAAGCAACAAGAGAACTTCCGCTTACGGATGTGACGATTCAGACACCGATCTGTGAGGCAACGGTAAAACAGTTAAAAGGAAAGAAACTGGCAGTTGTTCCCATTCTTCGTGCGGGGCTTGGCATGGTGGACGGTATGCTTTCACTGATTCCGGCTGCAAAAGTAGGACACATCGGTTTATACCGTGATCCGGAGACCCTGGAACCGAAGGAATATTACTGCAAGCTTCCGGCAGATTGCGAAGAAAGAGAAGTTTTTGTAGTAGACCCTATGCTGGCAACGGGCGGTTCTTCCGTCGCAGCGGTACAGATGTTAAAGGACAGAGGATGTAAGAAGATTCATTTCATGTGTATTCTTGCGGCTCCGGAAGGTGTTGAAAGAATGAAACAGGCTCATCCTGATGTGGATATGTATATCGGTGCTCTGGATGAGAAACTGAACGACCATGGATATATTGTTCCGGGTCTGGGAGATGCCGGGGACAGAATATTCGGTACAAAATAAAGGGATGGTTTTATGGGGATGATAACAAAACGCGAGGATTACATTTCCTGGGACGAGTATTTTATGGGTATTGCCAAACTCTCCGGGATGCGTTCGAAGGATCCGAATACGCAGGTGGGAGCCTGTATTGTCAGCGATGATAATAAGATTATGTCCGTAGGATACAATGGATTTCCGATCGGATGTTCCGACGAAGAATATCCATGGGACCGCAATGGGGATATGATCCATTCCAAATATGCCTATGTGACGCACAGTGAACTGAATGCGATATTGAATTACCGCGGAGGAAGTTTGCAGGGAGCCAAGTTGTATGTATCGCTTTTTCCCTGCAACGAATGTGCCAAGGCGATCATTCAAAGCGGGATCCGCACGGTCATTTATGACAGTGACAAGTATGACGGAACGGATGCCAATACGGCAGCCAAAAAGATGTTTCGTTCTGCCGGTGTGGAATGCATCAAATACAATCCGTCGGGAAGACGGCTGGAAATGGAAGTGTAGAGTTTAACGTTTGAAAGTATGGAGTGAAGAATGAAAAGGAGAGGATTGCATCGCATTGTTGCGGTGATTCTGACAGTTACCATGTACATGTCCTGTATGCCTGTAACGGATGCGTATGCAGCCACAACCAAAGAGAAACTGGAGCAGGCACAGAAAGAACAGGAAGAGGTAAAAGGCAAACTGGAACAGACGGAGCAGAATATTGCGGGCATGGAATCGCAAAAGTCCGAACTGCAGACGAAGCTGAATCAGCTGAATGATAACCTTGCCACTGTGGGTGAAAAACTGGAGGATCTCGAAGAAAAGATCGAGAAGAAAGAAGAGGAAATCACACAGACGCAGGCAGATCTTGCTAAGGCAAAAGAAACGGAAGAAACCCAGTATGCCAATATGAAAGAGCGTATTAAGTTCATGTATGAAAAAAAGAATACGCTTTATCTGGAGATCCTTTTTAGTGCCAATGGTTTTGGAGAGTTTATCAATAATAACACCTACCTGGAAATGCTGTCCAAATATGATCAGAATCTTCTGGAAGAGTATGAAAAAAACAGGATTCTGGTGGAAGAAAAGGAAGCCCAGCTGGAGAAAGAAATGGAACAGCTGGACGAACTGAAAAATGAGACGCAGGAAGAACAGGCAAAAGTAACGGGATATGTGAATGCCACCAGTTCGAGTATCAGTCAGTACGCCGGACAGATCGCAGATGCAGAAGCAGTGGCGGATGCTTACGAAGAAGAAATCAAAAAGAACGAGGAAAATATCGCCTATCTGAAAAAGAAACTGGCAGAAGAAATTGCCATGTCCAAACTGGCGGCACAGTCCAGCTGGCGTAATATTTCGGAAGTTCAGTTTGCGGAAGAAGATCGTTATCTTCTTGCCAATCTGATCTACTGTGAAGCGGGAGCAGAACCGGATGCAGGCAAACTGGCAGTCGGCGCGGTGGTTATTAACCGTGTGTTATCTTCCGTCTATCCGGATACCGTGACCGGTGTAATCTATCAGAACAAGCAGTTTTCTCCGGTGGGAAGCGGAAGGCTTGCACTGGCACTTGCGGAAAACCGTGCAACGGCTTCCTGTTATGCGGCAGCGGATGCTGCGATGGCAGGACAGACCAATGTCGGCAACTGCGTATACTTTAGAACTCCTATCGAGGGTCTGACAGGGATTCAGATCGGAGGACATATCTTCTATTAATAAGTAAAACCGGTTGAATCAGGTGTTCAACCGGTTTTTTTATCATCTTCAATAATACTCAGTAATTGGGAGGCAAAATCTTCTAAATGTCCGCTGTATATGGTGTCCAACAGATGACTCAGCCTGCAGACGGAGGCAAAGAATAATTCTTCCGTGATCAGATGTTTTTCTTTGGCATCACATAATTCGTCCAGGTCCAGAATCTGGACAAAACCGTCGGGATAAATAATCACGTCAGCGAGAAGATCCGTAATAATCAGGTCGTTATCGCCGGCAATTTCGTGCGTGATAATATCACAATACCAGTACAGAAGACTGCCGTCCTCCTTATAAAAACGGCTGACCTTGCATCCTTCCTTCAGGTAGTAACAGGAATAACCGTGATGAAAATCGCTTCTGGGCTTGAGGGTATTCCATTTGGTGATGAGGACGGAGTCGTCTTCATAAAGAATCCGGTCATTTTTCAAGGGGATACATTCATCGGGAATCAGTCTTTTTCGGTAGATATTCCAATTATTCATAGGCACCTCCTGTTTTCTAAATGGTACACAGAGAAAAGAAGGAAGTCAAGCAAAAAACTTTACACATATGGAAAAACAAGTTATAATAATATTTAGTATTTTTTGATGTTTTTTTGGAAAGAATGATGGAAGAAGGCGAAATTGTCTGACAGACAATAAATGATCCGTCAAATACGAAAAAGGAAAGGGTCCGCATGTGAGATATGATAAAAGCGTTTACAGAGCACTAACTTATTTTTCGCAGTTTACAATCAACATGCTGGTGCCCGTTTTTTTATGCTCCGCAGTCGGATACTTTTTAGATCAGAAGTTTGGAACTTCCTTTTTCTTCATTATTCTGTTTTTTGCAGGAGCACTTGCGGGATTCCGCAACATATTTATTTTGGCCGGAAATATTGACAGGAAAGGGGATCCGCAGAGTGAAAATAAGAGCAACAAAAATAAACGAGACTCTTAAAGAACTTTTGATCGGAATCCTGTTATTTGATACGGTGGCATTGCTGATCGGCGTGTGGTTTGTGGATTCACCGTTCAAATATATCGTAGGCATGATAGCCGGTACGGCACTTGCCTGTTTTGGTGCGATTCACATGTACCATTCCATTGATCGCAATTTAGAGATTAACGTAGCCAGTGAAAATGCAGCCAATGCGTATTCGGTTAGAGGCAGCATGGTGCGCTACGGCGTGATTCTGATCGTGTTTGTAGTACTTTGTCTGACGGATATAGCGTATCCGTTGGCGATTTTTTTAGGAATAATGGGATTAAAGGCAGGAGCATATCTTCAGCCCTTTACCCACAAATATCTGTTGCACAGGAAAGAAAAGAACACAAAATATACGGGGTAAGGAGGTGAGTGTATGGCACAAGGGATTCTGCTGACAGCAGAAAATGAAGTTGATTTTATGATACATGGGATCTTCTCCTATAATTTCTTCGGCAATACGGTCTGGATCACGACAACACATATGTCCATTCTGATTGTGCTGCTGGTTTTGATTTTATTCGGCGTTTTTGCCAGAAGAGCCATGTTGAAAGCGACGGAGGTCCCGACCGGATTTCAGAATGTTGTAGAACTGATCGTGGAAAAACTGGATGGTATGGTTGACACCACGATGGGTAAATATGGCAAGAACTTTAAGAATTACATCGGGACGATCTTTATCTTTATTTTGATCAGTAATTTCTCCGGATTGTTTGGATTGCGTGCGCCGACAGCGGATTACGGCGTTACACTTCCGTTAGCGCTTATGACTTTTACGCTGATTCATGTGACGAAGTTCCGGTATCAGAAGGTCAAAGGCGTAATACAGGGTTTGTGTTCCCCATGGGTATTCTGGGCACCGATTAACATTATCGGCGATGTTGCGGTACCGGTTTCGTTATCGCTTCGTTTGTTCGCAAACATTTTATCCGGAACGGTTATGATGGCGCTTGTTTACGGTTTGTTAAGCAAGATTGCATTTTTCTGGCCGGCAGTTTTACATGTTTATTTCGATCTGTTTTCGGGAGCCATACAGACATATGTATTCTGTATGCTGACGATGACATATATTGCAGATGCAATGGCAACAGAATAATAAATCATTTTTAGGAGGAAATTATAATGGAATTTAACAGAGAGTTTATTTTAGGATGTTCAGCAATCGGTGCAGGTCTT
>CAYLSH010000104.1:0-6131 GCA_964386235.1 uncultured Lachnospiraceae bacterium
CTTGTAGCCCTGCTCATAAACCTCATCAGTGAAGACTGGTGAGGTTTTTTGTGCAATAGGAAATTCCTTTGAAATTACCTATTGCACAAAAAACACTCCGTGAGGATGCGCACGCTTTTGCATAGGTAGAATGTCGCTAAAAGCGACGCAAAAGCGGCGCTAGAGTTTCGCAAGCGAAACTCTTTTTCATATAAAAATTGCAAAGGAATGGACACACACTTTTTGGGAGAATCTTATGGGATAACTGGACTTTCGGACCAGTTTGTTATATACTGTCAAAAGAAATGCATAAGGCAAAAAAGTACGATTAGGAATGGAGATTAATATGGCATTATTAGAACAGTGGAGAAGTACCGCATATTCAGAAACAGCAAATAAAGGAGACTTACAGAGACTCTGGACCAAGTATTTCGAACAGGAAAAAGAAATATATGCTCAGTTACTGGAGGATCCCAATACAGAAGTAAAAGGAACGGTAAAAGAACTGGCAGACAAATATGACGTTACCGTTATGACCATGACCGGTTTCTTAGACGGTATCAACGATAGTTTAAAAGAAGAAAACCCGATTGAAACCATGGAAGAAGACACACAGGTAAGTCTTGCATTTGATACGGAAAAGCTTTACAAGAACATGGTAGCAGCCGGAGCAGACTGGTTATATGAACTTCCTCAGTGGGAAGCGATCTATGACGAGGATACCCGCAAAGCCCTTTACAAGGAACAGAAACGTTCCACTACTGTTGTAAACGCGCCAAAGGTATATCCCAACGATCCCTGTCCCTGCGGCAGCGGTAAAAAATACAAAAAATGCTGTGGTAAAAATAAATAAATACTCACAAAAAAACTGTACGCGATCGCGTACAGTTTTTTTATGCAATACGAAATTTCTCTGAAATTTATTCTGCTCCCTGCTCATGATGAATCACAAAATCATCATCTTCCAGCATCTGGGAAAATACATTCTGTGGTACCGGACGGGAATAATAATATCCCTGTACCAGGTCACAATCCACGCGGCGCAAAAACTCTACCTGTTCTTTTGTCTCAACGCCTTCACAGACCACGCTCAGCTGTAATTTCTTAGCCATGTCGATGATGCTGGGTATAATGATCTTTCCTTCCGGATCCGTCTCAAAATCTTTGAGGAATTCTTTATCCAGTTTCAATACATCCAACGGAAGTTTGGTCAGTACATTCAGGGAAGAATAGCCGGAACCAAAATCATCCATGGATACTTTTACTCCCAGACTTCTTAGGCGGTTCATCAATTCGATGGTATCGTCCACCTTATCGGTAAATACCGTTTCTGTCAGTTCAAATTCAAGGTAATGCGGCGGTATGCCGTATTTTTTGATCAGATTACCCACATAAGCCACCATACTGTCCATTGTCTGCAGATGGATACGGGATACGTTCATGGAGATACTTACCAGCCTTTCCTTGTTCCGGATTCGATTGGCAAGGTACTTACATACTTCATCATAAACAAAATAATCCAATAAGGTAATCGTCTTATTTTTCTCAAATACCGGGATAAAATCATTGGGATAGATAATGGTACCATCCTTTCGAATCCAGCGGATCAATGCCTCCGCTCCCGTAATAATATGATTCTTCAGATCGATCTTGGGCTGGAAATACACGGTAAATTCACGGGTTGCCAGTGCATTTTCCATATCATTGACATAGGACACTTCCCGTATCAGTTTTTCACCCATGGATTCATTGTAAACAACACAATTGAGATTTTCCGCTTTCTTGGCTTCTTTTCTGGCCAGATTGGCATTCGAAACGATGCTCTTAAACGGAATCTCCTTATCATCTGCTTCAAACATACATACGCCGATATTCAAAGAAAGATTACTGTCCAAATACTCTTTTTGTACCTGCTTTACAAAGAGTTCTCCTGCCGCTAACATGCGCTCCCGCATCGTGTTTTCATCATCCCATATCACCTTGATTAGGCAGACCACATTGTCTGAGAAAACACGGCTTCCGGCAATAAATACCTCTTTGTAACCTCTGGCCGCATCCGCATAATCCCTTAGAACCTTATCTCCGACTTCGTAGCCGTAGGCCTCGTTGATGAATTTGAAATTACTGAAATCCATATAGACCATAGCGTATTTTCCTTTGGGTGCGGTCGCAAAATACCCTTCCGCAACACTAAGGAAACGCTCATATTTGTAAAATCCGGTTACCGCATCGTATCCGGTTAATTTGTCCACCGTATCCGATGCATCTTCAAACGCTTTCATCTTTAATAGGTAGGAAGAAATGACATTGGCAAGTGCCTGTATCGTCTTGCGTTCTTCTTCCGTCCATTCACGTGACTTATGGCAGTCCATCAGGTCAATACTGCCGATATACTCGCCTCGTTCATAAAAAGGCACTCTGGCAAACGCCTTGACATTGTAGGCATTTACCCTCAACTGATATTCCTTTTCTTTTATAAGCGTGGTATCTTCACAGCAGCTAAAACCACCACAGTTTTCAAAACTCTTCTTTTCAATCTCCCATTGTACCGGATTCAGCTCCACGGAATATCCGAAATCAGGAAGACTCTTACCCATGATACAACGGTAGGGATAGGAAACCTTGTTTTCCTTTTCCATCTTTTTACGGATACAGATACCGTCCAAATCCATTTTTCTGGTGACCTGACGAAGTAAAAGATTGATCGCACTGTCCGTATCCCTGGATTCTTCAATCAGCCGGAAAGCAAGTTCTGCGAGGGACTCGGAATCTTTTCCCTTGTTAAGCATTTCCATCTCATCCTTTTCCCGGATCCTGTTGTGTTTATCTTCCACTTCTAACTTCGCATACTCTTCTTCCCTGTCGGCACTGTAAAACTCATGACGGTCCTTGCCCTTTTCTTTTGCATAGGCAAGTGCTTTTTCCGCCTTGGAATACAATTGTGCAAAATCACTGCCATCCACCGGATAAATGGAGGCACCGACCGTAACCGTACTCGTAAAATTCATTTCCTTTTCGGAATAGGTCTTGCGGACAACCTCCTGCAATTCATGGATCTTCATGTCCACATGCTCCGGATCCCTTAAATTCTTCATCAGGATCACAAATTCATCCCCTCCGACACGACCTAAGATATCCGAAGTATAAAAAAGGCTCTCTAAATCCGCTGCCATACTGCGGATGACCTCATCTCCAAAGGTGTTCCCCATCTCTTCACAAAGGGTGGTATAATTATCAATGTCGATAATCAGTAGTCCCGCATAACTTCCTTCCTCATGTTCCTTTAAGGACTCTGCCATCAACTGTTTGGCATAAGCGCGCTTGTATAATTTACTAAGCGGATCCCGCATATTTTCATCCAAAAGTCGCAGTTCATAGCGCTTCATATCATCTATATTTTCCATGGATCCCACTACTTTATAGGCTTTTCCGTGTTCGTTGTAGAGGGTTCTCGCATTCAGCTGATACCACAGATAATCCGCATTCTTATTGCGCAGTCTCATCTGTACGCTTATATTTTCTTCTGCCTGTTCTTTGTCCGTCCTGTTCTTTCTGCATTCTTCCATAAAGCGGTCAAATATATGCCAGTCTGCATAAAGCACGTAGCGGTACTGTTTTGCCGTATCCACGAAATGTTCGATCTTACGGTGATGTTCCTCTCCTTTTCCGTTCGTACTCATCAACATCACTTCGTCGTTCTTGACATCATATTCAAAAATCTTTGCCGCTCTTACCAAAACCAGTGCTTCGAATCGTTTTTTCTGATCCACCAGTTCCCCGATACGTTTTTCCTGTAAAAAAGCAAGCTGTCTTGCCACAAAAAACAATAAAACCGTTATCAAAAAGATAACTACAGCCTGTGCCAGGGAAATTGTTACCATCAAATTTTCAAAATACTCTTCCCCAAATATCAGATGGCGAATTACCACTTCCAGCACCTGTCCGCACACAACGACATCACAGAGTATCCTGTAAAAACGGATGTCAAAATACAAAAGTGCGGAAAGCAGCACCCAGAGGACAAATCCCAGATTGCCAAACACGCTGTCCACACATATTAAATACACATAAAACGGGAAGGAGGATATGTACAATACATTCCGGAAAGAAAGCGTCTGTATGTTTTCCCGGCGATCCAATCTTGTAAGTAATATCGGAAGTACCAGGAGAAAATAATAAAGCAGGGCAAACCAGCCCGCCATCTTAGGAAATGACGGTTCTGTCAGAAACAGTTTCGAAGCAATGCCGTACAATACCACACAGACCAGATAACTTCGCTCTGCAATCCTGTTTTCCCTGCTATAATCCTTATTCACATAATCTGTTTTCTTTTTCGTATATTTCTTACCCATGTTTTCCCCATCCACAAGAGATAAATTTCATTTCCCATCAATGGAAACTATTTACAATATAACATTTTTACATGAGTTTTTCCATATATTATTACGTATTCGACAAACTATTTTAAGAAACTTATTTTAACGGACTCTTTCTGTAAATAATATCATCCCTGCCCGGTCCGTTTGAGATCATGGTAATGGGATATTCGATCTCTTTTTCAATAAATTCGATATAGTTACGACAGTTTTGCGGCAGTTCTTCATAAGAACGGATTCCGCGGATATCACATTTCCATCCGGGAAGCACTTTTAATACCGGATTGGCTCTTTCCAAAAGGTGCGTTACCGGAAACTCCTTTGTGACCTCGCCGTCAATCTCATAGCCCACGCAGACCGGAATCTCATCCAGATAACCGAGTACATCCAGCACCGTAAATGCCACATCCGTCGTTCCCTGTAAGCGGCAGCCGTATTTAGAAGCCACACAGTCAAACCAGCCCATTCTTCTCGGTCTTCCCGTGGTAGCGCCGTACTCTCCGCCATCACCGCCTCTTTTACGCAGTTCATCCGCCTCTTCACCGAAAATCTCGGATACGAATGCTCCCGCACCAACCGCGGAAGAATAAGCTTTGCAGACCGTAATGATCTCTTTGATCTCATAGGGCGGTATGCCGGCTCCGATTGCGCCGTAGGCAGCCAGTGTGGAGGAAGACGTTACCATCGGATAAATGCCGTGATCCGGATCCTTTAACGTACCTAACTGTCCCTCTAACAGAATGGTTTTGTCTTCTTTTATTGCCTGATGCAGATACGCGGACACATCACATACATAGGGAGCGACCATATCCCGGTACGTATGAAGCGTACTGAGCAGTTCTGCCTTATCCAGCGTGGGTTTATGGTAAAGATTTTCCAGAATACAGTTTTTTAATTCACAAACTCTTTCCACCTTATCTACGAGAAGTTCATCATCAAACAATTCCGATACCTGAAAACCGATCTTGGCATATTTATCCGAATAAAACGGAGCAATTCCCGATTTGGTGGAACCAAAGGATTTGCCTCCGAGGCGTTCTTCTTCGTACTGGTCAAAAAGGATATGATACGGCATGACAATCTGTGCCCTGTCCGATACTAAGATCTTTGGTGCCGGTACATTCCGGTCCGTAATGGACTTGATTTCCTCAAACAAAAGCGGAATATTCAATGCCACACCATTTCCGATAATACTTGTGGTGTGCCCGTAAAAAACACCGCTCGGAAGTGTATGCAATGCAAATTTACCGTAATCATTTACGATGGTGTGTCCTGCATTGGCACCTCCCTGAAAACGGATGATGATATCTGCCTGTTTTGCCAGCATATCCGTGATCTTACCTTTTCCTTCGTCTCCCCAGTTTGCTCCTACTACTGCCTTTACCATTTATCCTTCTTCCTTTCCTGTTAATTACATAATTGATTCCCGTAAGTTTATTTACACCTGAATATCCGCATGCATCCCCAGATATTCTTTATTTTCTGCTAAAAGCGGGCGGATTACTTCAGCAAGAAAACGCTCCACCTGTCTTGCACTGCGTCCTGTATACAGGGAGGGATCCATTGTTTTTTCCAGTTCCTCCCTGGAAAGATTAAACGCCGGATCGGCTGCAATCAGGTCTAAGAGATTGTTTTCCTTTCCTTCCTCCTTCACATTGCGTCCCGCCTCCATCGAAAGGGTACGGATGCGTTCGTGAAGTTCCTGACGGTCACCCCCTGCTTTTACGGCATCCATCATAATGTTTTCCGTTGCCATAAAAGGAAGTTCACTCATCA
>CAYLSH010000105.1:0-5903 GCA_964386235.1 uncultured Lachnospiraceae bacterium
ATATAATGCCACTTCTACTTCTTCTGCATAATGCACTTTGATATCACTTCCGGTTTTGGAAAGGATATATCCTTTTGAGGTTTCTTTCTCACTGTCAAACGGTTTCGTATTTCCCGTTTTCAGGACAGTCTCTCCTGCATAAAAAGCAGTAGCATCCGCTTTTTTAGCCGTCAGGAGAGTGTTGCTGATCGTTACGTTTTTACCGGAGGTATTGGTATAACCGCCTCCCAGATAAAGGTCATGTGATTTTGTTTCATCCACATCTGCGAAAGGATCCCCTGCCGTAACATCCACATCCACCGTAATCTTATTTTCCGGTTTTGTCAGGACAACATCTCCGTTGATTGTCAGTACGGATTGTTTCTTATTATTAAATGCAGTGGTGAAAATTGCCGGGCTGGCTGCCGTTACATTACCTGCAATCGCAAATTTCTGTCCGGTAACCGTAATTTCCGGGTTGGAATTATTGGCTGCTGCCAATGTCACATTGGTCAGCGAAGCATCTCCGTATACCGCGCATTCGCCACCTGCCATATTCAGGTTTTTCGCGGTAAGGGTACTCTTCACATTCTTATCTTCCCAGAGACTTTCATCCCCAACTGTAAGAAGAACATCGCTTGCATTGAGGGCGGTTACATTCACTTCTGCCGGTTTATAAGCTTCCTGTTCCCTTTTTCCGGTCGCGTAAGGCAGAACCTTGGCCTCACATTCTGTCAGATTCACGGAAGCAAAGTTCTTAATGCTTCCTTCCAGATACAAGCCCTCGCTACCCGTTGCTGTATGGGAAATCACTGCACGCAGAGTATCCCCGTTGTCCAGTGTCAATCCTGCTTTCCCGGCACCATCCAATACTACAGCATTGTTAAAAGTAACTTCACCATCGATATCCAGTGTATAAGCACCATTTACCTTGAACTTAACCGGATTTGGATAAGCGTCAAGTTTTGTCACTTCCGTGTTGATTCCTTTTTGTGCTGCTACCTGCGTAAAATCAATATCCGCCAATATCACATGGGAATTACAGGTAATGTCGCCTTTAAAGTAAACCTCTGTCGTATCCTGTGCAGTTAATGTCAGGGTATCCACAACTGCTGCACTTGGCATGGTAAGCGTCACCGGGTTTTCCTCAGAAGTCTCATTTGATTCCGAAGAAGCCAGGAAGGTAATCGTATAATCCCGCTTTGTTTTCAGTGTATTGATCTCACTGATTGCATCCGCATAGGTCTCACATACTACCTTTGTCTCTTTATCCTCACTAACCACATACTTTAATTCTACCTGCGGTGCCTTATCCTTATAGACGAGGATGCCTGATTTCTTATAAATATAGCCATCTTCAAATCCGGATAGGGAAATATCCTCCGTACTTGCATTTGCTGCTTTGGCAAAATAAATGCCATCTTTTCCAATCAGATCCTTTACACAGTCATCGGACGAAGAAAGGGTTGTGTCATCCGCATCCAACAGTTTCACACTTACGGTTCCATCCACTGTACCCAGAATGTTCAGGGTAGAAGCGGATTTTGTGTAATTACCCGTCTTTTTATCCACCGTCCACGTCGGCTTGGTTCCTATGCTGACATTACTTTCTGCTTGTATGTTGGTGATCGTGATGTTGCCAAGTCCAATCAGAGTAGCCGAATTACCGTCCCCACACAGATTTCCTACCAGCGTAGTCGTAGTTGACTTCACGGAGGCAACATGTAAAAGACGCAACGTACCCACTTTATCAATCTTTTTAAATACCAGATCCGTAACATCTTTCACGATTAGTTCTGAACCTTTTGTCACGCCACTGCCGGTTACACTAAGTTTATCTTCCTCTAAATCTACACCATTGAGTGTAAGCGTATAATCCGACAATGCGATTGTTCCGGCATTGGTTGTGCGAAGCGCCACATTTTCCAGTGTAAGGTTACTCTTTAAGGTAAGGTTATTTTTATACGTGATCGTATATTTTTCATTTGAACGGATCGTCACATTTGCTGCCTTGCTTGGGAAGGTAAAATCGGTCAGGGTACCATTCTTACTTGCAGTCGATGCTTTTGAATACTCCACTGTTCCAATCTTGATTTTTGCCGTAGCATCATTGATCGTAACAAGATATTCCGCATCCTTATCCCCGATCTTATCGATCTCATCAAAGGCTTCCTGAAGGGTTGCAAACTGTCCGATCACATTCTCATTTTCATTCTTTACAAGGAAAAGAGTGATGTTCGCATCGGTCTGCAGACCACCCATAATACTGTTTCCCTTTTTATGGGGAACATCCAATAATGCAGGTTCGTCATCCCTATATTTTGCAAGTACCGTAAACCATACCGGCAAAGCCAGTTTGGCATCCGCCAGTACAACCTCGGAGCCATTGCCCGGTATTTCATCCAGTACGATATCATCATCAGCAGTTCCCAACGTAATGGCATAGGGCATTACCTCGATCGGGGTAATATTATCTTTAAATCCCTCTCCTTTATTACCGCTATTCTTGTAATCGGCATCTGTCACTTTACGATATCCGATAATCTTTCCTGATGCATCTTTTTCAGCCGCACCCGCTACATAGGTCTGCGTATTCCATGCATCTTCATTATTCGAAGATACGGTTCCGGTAATCGTAATGCTGCCGGGTTTACCTGTTAACAAGGAGTTTTCCTCACAGTTTGTGATCAGATCCTTTACCTTGATCGTTCCCTGCGAGTACACTTCCAAAGTATTGTCCATAACTACCCAGTCTTTTACTTCCAGTACACTTTTTTCTCCCATGATCTGAATACCATTATAAGTATCTTCTTGCGTATCACCGGAGTAAATCATATTGACGGACAAGCCACCATTGATTTCCAACGTTGATTCATCATACATCTCAATGGCATTAATACCGGATACCTTGTTTTCCACTTCCACTTCTGCGCCATCCGACAGGATAACCGTTGTTGTTTTCGTGCCCTTTAAGGCTTTGAAAGTTCCGGTTGTGCCGGAAAACTCCAGTTGTTTTCCCTTGGTATCAATGGATTTACCGGATGTAAATTCAATATTTTCAAAAGTGGTATCCGTATTGAGCACAATATCCCCCTGGCATGTAAGGGTTATCGTCTCTGACTTCCAACTTTCTTCATTACCTGACCCGGCAAAATCTCCTTTTCCGCTGCGGATCCGAACGTGAGCCGCCTTGCCCGGAAGTTCCAACTTGCCCTCGATATCGCAGTCACTATCAATGGTAATGATATATCTTGCAGATGTATTATTGATGGCATTGATGTAGTTTACCGCATCCTTCCATGCCGCAAAATCTTTTAACCCTTTACTGCTCTCACCGCCCGCGTATTCTACGTCCACATGGATATAATTGCCTGCAACTTTTAATTCTTTGTCCTTTTGGTATACAACATTATTGGGGTTATCCTCGCTCCATGAATTATCAGTGCCTTCTAATTTATAAGGAAGCACATTGATATTTTCCACCGGGAATGCTTTGTTTTCGGTGGTAAAGACAGTGGTACCAACTGGTAATTGTTCTATCCTGTCATGACCCTTTTCATCCCGAAGCGCAATATAATCAAACGGATACTCTGTCCATGAATTGCCTCCATCAGTTTTTTGTTCAGAATCCCCAATCTTATCCACATACGCATCCGTCACAAATGCATTTACCTGCGTATCCTCATCCGGTGCTGTAAAGGTACCCTTTAAGTTAATTTTACCGGCTTCAGCGCTACCTAATGCAGCATTGCCCTGTCCTTGGTTATAATCGACGGATCCCAATACCACATTATTGACGATACCTTTTTCATTGATGAGTAAAATACTGTCGTGTTCCAGCGTCAGTTTGCCTGTATTGGTAAAATTACTACAGAGGAAACTGCCCCCATTGACCATGTCTTTTACATTTACTGTGCCGGCTTCTACAATATCTTCATTGCGAAGGGTTCCGGCTTTCATGGTCAGATTCTTTCTTACTAAAAGGCATGCCTGGTTGTCGAGTGTGCATTCTACCATGCCATCCCCTGCATAAGCGGAATTGATGGTCAGATTATCCACATAAATATTACCATAATAGCCTTCGTCTTCATCCTTCATAATACGGATTCTGGATACAGTGGAAATAATATCCTTTGCATGCAGTTCACCCAGGACTTCCATTATCGTTTCGGAAAGTGTCACATTGCCATTTACCTGAATGCGTCCACCATATTCACAGAATTCAACATTGGTTAAGGTCATGCTGTCCGTTTCTACTTCTGCGGAATTGAGCATAACGGTTCCATTTGTTGCTACGATGGAAGTCACTTTCAAATAAGAGTTTTTTTCCAGAATCAGTTCTCCTGACTTTAAATAACTCTCGTTTTCATCTGAAATATCTTCCAGTGTCCAACTACCGTTTTGTACTATAAATCCTTTTACATCAAAGGATGCACGTAAGCCAAAGGTATCCTTATTAACATTTTCAATGCTATCCGGATAACAATCCAGGCATACATCCGCTTTTTTCATGGTAACGATCACATTATCCAGCACACACGCTCTGTCGTTCAGGATCCTTCCATTATCAGCCACCAATGTGTTATGCTCATTAATGCTTAATCCGCATGGATCGACTTTCGTTCCCACATAATTGGATACAATCTTACCGGAATCTGTTATTCCACTCTTAATACGCACACCTTCAAACATGTCGATTCTGGCAGAGGTCGTCAGTGTCTTGCCATTCAGATCCAGATAGTGCTGATAGAAGTGGTCAGCCTTATCTTCGAAAAATCCCGATTTCAGATACATCACCTTTACAAATGCCGGAATTGTTACATTGGCATTCAATTTCGCATCTTCTAAAAGAAAGAAATTATACTGTCCCGGCCGACTGTTAAAGTCATTTGCCATCTGAGCGGCAGCCTGTTCAAAAGAAGAATACGTTGCACACTTACCATCCTCTTCTCGAATTACCTCTACCGTAGCTTTAGTTGCTATTAAGTTGGAGCCGGAGCGTTCAACCGTGGCTTTTTCTCCGTCGATAGAAAAGTAAGAAGCAGGAATCTTCGTATTGGTTACGGTCGCAATGATCTCGCCATTGTCAAATTCTAATTCTACATCTGATCTAACGTATTGATCCTCTTCACTATTTATCCACTCGCGACACTTCGTAATATAGATGGGTTTACCTGATTTAGCCAGGGTTACATCACCCGTGATTTTTAATGATCCAAGAGGTGCAAGTTCCTTTGCTCCTGCAAAGGAAGGATTTTCCGCCGAATCCGATTCCGCCAATTTGTCCATCCTATATAAGCATATGCATGTAACTGGACCTTCAGTACCATCCGCTACCACAAGATCCTTAACGGTAAGCATACCACCCGATTCTACGATCAGCCCGCACCCTTCTTCTATGGTCAGGGTTTCTTTAATAGTTCCTTTCCCTACAGATGCAGTGCCTTCCCCTACCGTCAGTTCATCTGCATTCAGATTGGCAAAATAGGCTACTACGTCACTATTGGTAACCGTAGCCTTGGCAGTATTGACTGCGGATTCACTTATCATGGACACATAACCATAGCAGTTTAACAATGCCAGTTTTCCGTTTACAGATGCATTAATGCCCAAATTACAGTTCTCGATAGACTCAACATCTCCTAAATTTAGGATGGATCCATTTGAAAGGAATCGAACGCCATACACATTACCCACTTCAGTCCTTGGCATTACCGTAAGCGATATTCCTTTTTTCGTTTTTAAATCAATGTCCGTATAACTGCCCGGGATTGCTCCTTCGTCACCATACTTTTGCCCATCGATATTATCCACCACAATCACAGCGTTATCCGTGGCGGTCAGTTTGTTTGGCATATCAAGGCCTACGCTTTTTGCCGTTACACCTGCAAAATTCAGATCGTCCCCGGCAAATGACATGGCTT
>CAYLSH010000106.1:0-5896 GCA_964386235.1 uncultured Lachnospiraceae bacterium
TCCGATGTCGGCTCCGCCGTTGTTGGCTCCGCACTACCCGGTTCGGATGATGTCGCTTCCCCCGCAACCACGTTCTGCGTGCTTCCTCCTGTATTTTGTCCACTTAACAGTCCACTACCTGCTGAAGTGGCAGACGCACTTACGGTATTGCTCATGAACATCATGAGTGCTAACGCAAATGCCAAGAATCTTTTGGTTTGTCTCATAATTGACTTCCCCTTTCTTTATTTGTATTTTGATTCCCATTTCTCTGTCATCGGTCGATTCATATCGACACCTATACATACTCCATTTTACCCCCCCCCGACGGCAAATGTCAATGTATACAATACCCCGGGCACTCTGTTTTTTCATACAGAATACCCGGGGTATTAAAAGGGTGTAAAATATGCTTTTTCTAATTATGATTCTTTTCGTAGATCACGAGGAGTCCTTTTAACAAAAGGTCCTCGTCGAGGATAATCTCCCGCTTGCAAAAGGGTACGATTTTTTTGGCAAGACCGCCCGTTGCCACGACGGTGGCCTTTTCTCCCAGTTCTTCTTCGATCCGGTCAATGATGCCGTCCAATGCACCCGCGCTGCTGTAAAGCACACCGCTTTTCATGCATTCCAATGTGTTTTTCCCAATGACTCTCTTGGGTTCTTCGATGCCGATGCCGCTTAACTGGGAAGCACGTTGTGTAAGGGCATCGAGCGATACGCCCACACCGGGAAGGATCATTCCTCCAATATATTGTTTTTCTTTGTCCACAACGGAAGCGGTCGTTGCCGTTCCCATATCGATCACGATCAAAGGTACCGGGTATTCGGCGATCCCTGCCACTGCGTCCGCTACAAGGTCAGCACCGAGCTGTCCGGGATTGTCCATCTTGATATTCAGTCCCGTTTTTACCCCCGGCCCCAGGACCAGCACTTTTGCTTCTCCACCAAGCACTTTATGCGTGGCAATCCGGACAATGTCCGTAATCTGCGGTACCACGGATGAAATGATCGCTCCTTCGATATCGGAGCGTTTCATATGGTAGAGATCGAGTACGGTCTTGATGTCCACGGCATATTCCAGTTCGGTTTTGGTGCGAACCGTGGAAAGCCTCTCTATAAAGTAGGTCTGTTCTTTATCGATACACCCAATCACAATATTGGTATTTCCTATATCCAGTGCAAGGATCATATGGCCTCTCCCCTTCTTTGTTATTTACCGGTATTATATACCTTCAGTACCACTTTTCCAATCGCAAATACCAGTATGGCGGCTGCGATGGCTTCCGGAATGCCGGATGCGGTAACGGTGGTCATAATCAGTCCGAAAACTGCCGTTACTGCCACATCTTTTGCCTCTGCATACTGTTTTGCAAACAAAAGGTAGATACTTCCCATAACGAAGATGGTGTTGGTCATGGAACCGATAAAGCCCGTTAAGGCAATGGCGATGTTTGCGTTGCATTTGCATTTCTTAAGGAAAATCCAAAGCCAGCCTGCTACAACGCCGATCAGCATACGGCATCCTACGGATACCCAGATCGCTTTTACACAGCCGGCAAGTCCCGTTGTACTCAAAAACGGGGAAAATGCAAAGGAAAGAAGTGTCGGTGCAAAGGTGTTGCTCAATAAGGAGCATACGCCAAAAGTTGCACCTAAAATCGCGCCCGCAAGCGGTCCGAGTACAATTGCGCCGATAATAACCGGGATATGTACGGTTGTTGCCTTGATAATCGGCAACTGGATCATGCCAAGCGGCGTGTTTGCCAGCACAATGATGATTGCCATCATAAGGGCTACACTTACTGTCCAACGGGTGTCTTTTTTGTTTGTTTTTGTCATCTTTCTTCCTCCTTGTTATCGTTCCTTTCCGGATACAATACGGTGATGGTGCCGGCAAATGCCGACATACTTTTACTTTCCCTTTTTTATAAAAGGGATAAAATTTTATCCAGAATGATTCCGGCTGCATCCTCTTTGCTCATCAGATCGAGTGATACTTCCTCATTCTGTGTAATCAGAGTCAGTACATTGGTATCGCCCGCAAATCCTGCGCCTTCTACTTTTAAGCAGTTGGCCGCGATCATGTCGAGGTTTTTCTTTACCAGTTTGGCTCTGGAATTACTGATTACATTGGACGTTTCCATGGAAAATCCGCATAAGAACTGTCCTTTTCTTTTATGTTCTCCCAGATATTTTAAGATGTCGTTCGTCCGCTCTAAGGGTATGGACAACTGATCGTCGCTTTTTTTCATTTTTTCATCGGATACGGTTGCGGGACGATAGTCCGCCACGGCTGCCGCCTTGATGATGATATCCTGCTCATCACTGACGGATGTGACCGCATCAAACATATCCTTTGCCGATACAATGGGCACGTAATGTACAAAGGGAGGCGGTGTAAGTGCACTCTGTCCGCTCACAAGCGTCACTTCTCCCCCTCTAAGCATTGCCATCTTTGCCAGCGCATATCCCATCTTGCCGGATGAATGGTTGGTGATGTAACGGACCGGATCGATCGCTTCCTGTGTCGGTCCTGCCGTTATGAGTATTTTTTTACCGGCTAAGTCTTTTTCAATAGCAATCTCTTTTAGGATATAGTCCAGTAATACTTCCGGTTCGGGCATCTTGCCGGCTCCGGTGTCGCCACAGGCAAGGTAGCCGTTTGCCGGATCTATGATGTGATACCCGTATCTTTGCAAGGTGTTTAAATTGTCCTGCAAAACCGGATTCTCATACATATTGGTGTTCATCGCCGGGGACACGTAGACGGGGCATTTGCACGCCATCAGTGTGGTCGTGAGCATATCGTCTGCGATCCCGTGGGCAAGTTTGCCGATCACGTTGGCAGTTGCCGGTGCAAGCATCACAACATCTGCTTTTTTGGCTATGGATACATGTTCTACCTGGAACTGAAAATTGCGGTCAAAGGTATCCACCAGACATTTATTGCCCGTGAGGGTCTCAAATGTGATGGGGTTGATAAAATTGGTCGCATTGCGTGTCATCAGCACATGGACATCCGCGTCCAGTTTGCGAAGGGCACTGGCAAGGGATGCAATCTTGTATGCCGCAATGGATCCTGTCACGCCGAGTAATACGGTTTTACCACCGAGTAATCTCCTGTTCATGCTCCTGTATCCTTTGCTTTCTTATTTTTGATCAGACACCATTATACCCCGTGTCAAAAGTAATTGCAACCTGCGGATTTTCCTTATTTTATGCAGAAAATGCTGTTTTGATACCTTTCACGCACTGAATAATAAGGGTTGGTAAAAAGGCAAGCAACACAATAAGGAGTACCTGAGTGCCGCTTAGGGCTGTGACTGCAAACAGTCCCTGCATAAACGGGGCAAAGAGTACAAAAGCAAGAAGTGCACTTCCCAAAACAAAGGCACCGACGCTCCACATATTACTCGTGAGTCCTACTTTTAACAGGAAGCTCTCACTGCGGCAGGTAAAGCCATGAAACAAACGTGCCAGCGTGAGGGTGGCAAATGCCATGGTGCTTGCTTTGGCTGCACCCTCTTCCATACCGATAAAATAGCCGCCCAGCGTGGCCGCTGCAATCAGCAGACCATATCCCAGCAAATGCAGACAGAATTCTTTTGTGAGCATTCCTTTCTTCGGATCCCTTGGTTTGTTTTTCAAAAGAAGGGGATCGGAGGGCTCCATGCCGATTGCCAGCGCCGGAAGGGAATCCGTGATCAGGTTGATAAATAACAGGTGTACCGGTTCAAACGGCGTATCGAGTGCTAACAGGGAGCAGAACAATACTACGAGGATCGCCGCCATATTGCCGGAGAGCAAAAACTGGATGGCATTCATAATGTTGCGGTATACATTTCGTCCGTTCAGTACGGCTTTTATAATGGTGGCAAAATTATCATCCGCAAGGATCATTGCCGATGCATCCTTGGAGACTTCAGTGCCGGTAATGCCCATAGCCACGCCGATATCTGCTTTTTTTAGTGCCGGTGCATCGTTAACACCATCGCCTGTCATGGCAACCACATTGCCCTTTGCCTGCCATGCATCCACGATCCGGATCTTATTTTCCGGTGAAACACGTGCATACACGGATACTTTTTTTAGCACCTGCGCCAGTTCTTCTTCGGAAAGGGCATCGAGTTCCTGTCCGGTAAGTGCCATATCACCCTCTTTAAAAATACCGATCTGTTTTGCAATTGCCGTTGCCGTTACTTTATGGTCGCCGGTAATCATAACCGGACGGATGCCGGCGCTGATGGCATCTGCTACCGCCGCCATGGATTCTTCCCTGGGCGGGTCGATCATGGACACAAGACCCACGAATACATAGCCGCATTCATTTTCCATGCAGAGGCATTCATCATCCTCACATTCCCGATAGGCAAAAGCAAGAACGCGCAGACCGTTTTGTGAAAAAATACGGTTCTGTCTTATAATCTCCTCCCGGTCTTTTTCGGTGATCTTACGCACACCGTCCTTTGTCGCAATATCCGTAACCCGATCCAGTAATACATCCACAGCACCTTTGGTAAAAATCGTAGGAATGCCGTGCACCCTGTATTTGGTGCTCATCAGTTTCCGGTCGGAATCAAACGGAATCTCTTCCATTCGTTCCATCATACTGCGGATATCTTCTTCGGTTGCCCCGTCTTTTACCAATCCGGTTTTTCTTGCCATATTTAACAGACAGGTTTCGGTCGGATCCCCGATTTCTTTTTCCCCGCTGATGGAGGAGTCATTATTTAAAATGGCAATGTATAAAAGGTATCTGTGAAGGGATTGGGTAATGTCAATCTCTTCGGGAATGATGCATCTGCCGTCTACATACACTTCTTTTACGGTCATCTTATTCTGTGTCAGGGTACCCGTCTTATCGGAGCAGATAACGGACACGCATCCTAAGCTTTCCACCGCTTTTAATTCTTTGATAATGGCATTGTCCGCCGCCATTTTTCTCGTTCCCATCGCCTGTACGATCGTGACGATGGAACTGAGGGCTTCCGGAATCGCAGCTACGGCAAGAGCCACCGCAAACATCATGGAATCCAGGATTGCTTCGCCCTGGAACATACGCAGTCCGAACACAATCACGCTGATGATCATAATGATGATTGCCAGTTTTTTACTAAATTCATCCAGACTGACCTGTAAAGGGGTCTTCTTATTCTGTGTCTTATTCATCAGGGCTGCGATCATACCCATCCGGGTCTGCATACCGGTTGCGGTTACCAGCACATTTGCGCGTCCATAGGTAACAAGACTGCCGGAAAACACCATGTTATAACGGTCCCCGAGTGCTGCTTCGCCCTGTATGTCCTCGTCTTTTTTATCCACGTTGGTGGATTCACCCGTAAGGGAACTTTCGTTTACCTGCAAAGAATAATTGGAAAGGATTCTTCCGTCCGCCGCGATCATATCCCCGGCTTCTAACAAAAGTACATCACCCGGTACAATTTCTCTGGAAGCAATCTCTGTCTTTTTCCCATCCCGAAGCACCTTGGCTCTGGGTGCGGACAATTCTTTTAACGCATCCAGTGATTTTTCGGCTTTGACATACTGGACAGTACCGAGGATGGCATTTAACACGATTACCACTAAGATTACGATGGTACTTTCCACATTGCCCGACACCATGGATATGACGGCTGCTGCAATCAGGATTATAACAAGCAGATCTGCAAACTGTCCTAAAAATACGGAGAGCACGCTTTTCTTTCCCTGTTCCTGTAAAACATTTTCGCCTTTTTCTTCCAACAAAGTCCTCGCCTTTTCCCCACTAAGACCACCTGGGGAACCAAACTTAACAGTCAGTTCCTCTTTTGACATCTGATACACTTCTTTCATGGTACGATCTCCTTTTTCCTTCATTTCTAAATGAGATTTTTTCTTAAAAAATCAGATAAAGAAGAGTTTCGCTTGCGAAACT
>CAYLSH010000107.1:0-5493 GCA_964386235.1 uncultured Lachnospiraceae bacterium
TGCACGGGAAGTAACGGCAACACCGTCAATTCCGTTTTCTACCGCATAAGTGTGGATGTTTTGGATCAGGATTGGTTTCGCTTAGCCTGCTCCGAATGGAATTCTATTTTTCTTTTTTCATATTATCAAAATACTTCTTGGTTTCTCTTGCACATACACCGCTTAATGCGATCAGGGCGATCAGGTTCGGGATCGCCATCAGTCCGTTGAAGATATCGGCGATGGTCCATACGGCACTTACGGTCATGAAAGGTCCGATGAATACGGCTAAGATGTATAACCAGCGGTAACCTTTTACAAGCTTCATATTGCCCTTAAATAAGTATTCCAGACATCTTTCGGAATAGTAATCCCATCCTAAGATTGTGGTAAAAGCAAAGAATACCAGACACATCATCAGGATGAATGCGGATACATGGGAAGGGAAAGGAAGTCCCAGTTCAAATGCACGGGAAGTAACGGCAACACCGTCAATTCCGTTTTCTACCGCATAAGTGTGGGAGCCTGTCAGGACAATGGCAAGACCGGTCATCGTACAGACAATGATGGTATCGATAAAAGTACCAAGCATGGATACAAGCCCCTGTTTTACCGGATCGTCCACGGTTGCGGTGCAGGCAGCGATCGGAGCACTACCAAGGCCCGCTTCGTTTGAGAAGATACCTCTTGCAATACCCTTCTGCATGGCAACGATCATGGCACCGAGAGCACCGCCTGTTACGGCACGGAGACCGAAGGCACTCTGTACGATCTCAACAAATGCAGCGGGAATTTCAGTAATATGGGTAAAGATAATGGTCAGACCGGCTGCGATGTAAAGGATTGCCATAAAAGGCACCACGATCTCGGATACTTTGGAAATTCTCTGTAATCCGCCGATGATAACGAGGGCAACGCAAACGGTTAAAATCAGACCGGCGATCACAACGGTCCAGGAATAATCGCGTCCGAATAAGGAAACGCTCCAGGCATTGTTCGGGTCAAAATAATTGTTGACCGCACTGGTGATACCGTTGATCTGTGTAAACGTACCGATACCCATAAGACCAACGCATACACCGAAGAAGGCGAAGATCTTGGCAAGCCATGTCCATTTTTTACCCATACCCTTTTCGATATAGTAGAACGGACCGCCTACGATATGTCCGTCTTCGGCAACGTGACGATATTTTACGGCAAGCATACATTCGGCATATTTGGTGGCAATACCCACGATGGCTGCCATCCACATCCAGAAGAGTGCGCCCGCGCCTCCGGCTACAACGGCTGTAGCAACACCAACGATGTTACCGGTACCGATGGTAGCGGAAAGGGAAGTACAAAGGGCTGCAAAACTGGATACTTCGCCGTGCTGGCCATCTTTTTCATTTTTAAACATGTACTTGAAAGCAAGTATCAGTTTGTGAAACTGCAATCCCCGTAAACGGATGCTTAAAAAGATACCTGTTGCAAGGATCATGACGATCAGGGGAACGCCCCATACGAAATCGTCGATAGCGGTTAATATGTTGTTGATAGTTTCAAACATAGTTCTTTCTCCTTCTGCCTCATAAGGCTTTTATGTTTTTCACATAAAGTATTTTTGCAAAACAATAAGAAGATGTCAACCAATTTTTGTCGTAAGATGGGTCTTTATGTTGACTTGCGTTTCTTCTTATATTATAATCAAAAGCAAATTTGCGTCAAAAACAGACGAAAAAAGTAAGAGAAGCATCACGTTTGTGTGATACGAGAGGAGAACATATGAGTGGGACAATGGGATGGATTCTTTTTGCCTTCGTATTATACCTCGGACTGATGATCGTGGTAGGTGCGGTATGCGCGAAAGAGAATTCGAATTCAGAAGATTATTTCCTTGGAGGAAGAAATTTAGGAGCGTTTGTGGCAGCACTTTCTGCGCAGGCTTCGGACATGAGCGGCTGGCTGCTTATGGGACTGCCGGGAGGCTTATATGCGCTGGGTACCGGACAGTGCTGGATTGCAGTCGGACTGTTTATCGGTACGGTATGTAACTGGTTGTTTATTTCCAGAAGATTGAGAAGATATACGATCCGGGCAAACAATTCCCTGACATTGCCGATGTTTTTTGAGAATCGTTTCAAGGATGAGAAGAAGATATTATTATTTATCTCTTCTGTTACGATCGTCGTATTCTTCCTGGTGTATACGGCATCTTCCCTTGCAGCGGGCGGCAAACTCTTCCATTCCATTTTCGGAATCGATTATAAATTAGCGCTGACCATCGGTGCCGCCGTTATTTTGGTCTATACCTTTATGGGTGGTTTCTTGGCAGTGTGTGCAACGGACTTCATCCAGGGTACCTTGATGTTAATTGCTTTGCTTGCAGTACCGATCATTGCAGTCTGCATGCTGGGCGGTGATATACAGGGCGCGCTTGCGGTAACGGGCGTGGATACGGTTCAGTATCTCAATCCGCTGACAAGCGGCGATGGCGGACAGTTTAGTTTTATTGATATTTTATCACAGCTTGCCTGGGGACTCGGCTACATGGGTATGCCCCATATTCTGGTTCGTTTCATGGCAGTAAAAAATGAAAAAGAACTGGACAAATCCAAAGTGATTGCAATCGTCTGGGTAGCGATTTCCTTAGTATTTGCCTGCATCATCGGTGTAGTGGGACGTGCTTACTTATATCCGGTACTGTTAGAAGGCGGAGCAGAAGAAAATGTATTTATCGATATGATTATCAAGATGTTTACGGAAGATATCCGACTTCCGTTTGTGGGCGGTGTATTCCTTTGCGGTGTGCTTGCAGCCATCATGTCAACGGCGGATTCCCAGTTGTTAGTAACGGCTTCGAGCGTGGCTGAGGACATCTACCAGGTTATCGTGGGACACAAGAAAAAGGATGACAAAAAAGTACTCCTGCTCAGCCGTATTACGGTTGTAATCGTGGCAGCAATTGCCTATGTGATAGCACTCAATCCAAACAACTCCATCATGGGTCTGGTATCCAATGCATGGGCAGGACTTGGCGCAGCATTCGGTCCGTTGGTGGTTTTGGCATTGTTCTGGAAAAGAACGAATCTTCAGGGTGCGGTTGCGGGTATCGTTTCCGGCGCACTCGTAGTAATTATCTGGGATTACATTCCGTTTGTCGGCGGTCAGACACTGGGAAATGTAACAGGTCTGTATTCCCTTTTGGTCGGCTTTATCATCAGCCTTCTTTGCATCGTTGTAGTGTCCTTATGCACCAAGGCTCCTACCGAAGAAATGCTTCAGGAGTTTGAGGATGTAAAGAATGGTAATGTTGCAGGTATTTAATACCGTGTTTGTGTGTTTGTGTGAAAAGGAAAGGTATGCAATATGCCATCCATTGAAGAGATTTTAAGAGAAGCAAAAGAAAAAGCAGCGTCCGATGTGCATCTGACGGTCGGGATTCCGCCCAAGATGCGTGTAAACGGCAATCTGTATACCATGGATTATCCGAAGATGATGCCGGCGGATACCCTTGCCATTGCGGACGCAATCATGAATGAAAAACAAAAAGAAGCGTTTGAGGAACGCGGTGAGTACGATATGTCCTTTTCCATACCGGAACTGGGGCGTTATCGTGTGAATGCCTATCATCAGAGAGGTTCGGTGGCGTTCGCCTTCCGTCTGGTGGGAACGACCGTTCCGTCACCGGAATCCTTAGGCGTGCCGGAGTCGGTGGTGGATCTTTACCAGCGAAAGAGAGGTCTGGTTCTGGTTACGGGACCTACCGGAAGCGGTAAATCCACAACACTTGCCGCCATCATAGATAAAATCAACAACAACCGGGATGCCCATGTCATTACCCTGGAGGATCCGATCGAATATCTGCACCAGCATCGTATGTCGATGGTAAACCAAAGGGAGATCGGGCTGGATTCGGAAAGTTATGCCAATGCGCTCCGTGCGGCATTGCGTGAGGATCCGGATGTCATCCTCGTAGGAGAGATGCGTGACTTTGAGACGATCAGCGTTGCCATTACGGCGGCAGAAACGGGACATCTGGTATTGTCCACCCTGCATACCATCGGTGCGGCAAGTACCGTGGATCGTGTGATCGACGTATTCCCGCCGCATCAGCAGCAGCAGATCCGTGTGCAGCTGGCTAATGTTTTAGAAGCGGTGGTTTCCCAGCAGCTGATTCCGACAGCGGATGGAAAGGGGCGTGTGGCAGCCTTTGAGGTCATGCATGCCAATCATGCAGTCCGTAACCTGATAAGAGAAGGCAAATCCCATCAGCTTCCCAGCGTCATGCAGACGAATCGTAAACTGGGCATGATGACCATGGATGAAGCCATTATACAGCTTTATTATGAGGGAAGGATCAGCCGTGAACTGGCGGTTCAGTTTGCGCAGGATCCCGACGGCATGGAAACAAAGATATAGAGAATACATGGACAGCATCTGCTTTATGGCGGATGCTGTTTTTTGGCAATAGGAAATTTCTTTGAAATTACCTATTGCACAAAAAACACTCCGTGAGGATGCGCACGCTTTTACATAGGTAGAATTCTTTTTACAGAATATGAATAATTACTAAAAAAATGTACAAAAAATGACAAATATATGTAATTTTTGTGAATAATGTGATATAATGCTTGCAGACGATAATATATAGTATACACACGAACAGGTAACTATATTTACGAAATACGGTACGAGGAGATAAAGGTGTGAATTTAGGGAGAAAGAGACTGAGACTGGGCGATTTGCTTGTCGACAATGGCGTAATTACACAAGAGCAGTTAGATACGGCACTTCAGTTACAGGTGGGAACCGGACGTAAGCTCGGAGAGGTTCTGATTGACGAAGGCATTGCGGATGATGAGACGATTACCGGGGTCTTAAGCAGCCAGCTTGGCATAGAGATGATCGACCTGAGCAATGTGACGATCCCGGAGGATATCCTGAATCTCGTCCCGAGTAGTGTTCTCAAGAAAAATAGGATGATTCCCGTAGAGTACGGGGACAGTCTGAATGTCCTGCGTGTAGCCATGGCAGATCCCATGGATATGAATGCACAGGATGATATTTCCATCATTACGAATCTGGAAGTGGAGCCGGTTGCGGCAACCAGCCGAAGCATCATGCTGGCACTGGACCGTTATTACGGTCGTGGGGACGTGGACACCGCACTGGAAGCCTACGCCAAAGAAAGAGAACAGCAGGAAGAAAGTGTGGAGGATCTCTACGAAGCGGATGTCAACAGTTCGCCCATCGTAGTGCTGGTAAAAGAAATGATTGAGCAGGCTGTCCGTCAGCGTGCATCCGATATCCATATCGAACCCATGGAGCGAAAAGTACGTGTCCGTTATCGTATCGATGGTACACTCTATGAAAGGGGCAGTTACAAACCCCAGCTCCTTCCGGCGATTTCCGCCCGTATCAAGATTATTGGCGGCATGGACATTTCCGAGAAAAGAAAACCCCAGGATGGTCGTATCACCCAGGTGGTTGACCGTATGGAATACGACATCCGTGTTTCAGTCCTGCCGACTG
>CAYLSH010000108.1:0-5446 GCA_964386235.1 uncultured Lachnospiraceae bacterium
CCTCACGGAGTGTTTTTTGTGCAATAGGTAATTTCAAAGAAATTTCCTATTGCACGAAAAAGAATCCCCTTCGTGGCTCACGAAGGGGATTCTTTTATACTTTAATCCCAGTTTTGGTCAACTTTTTGGATTGCTTCATGTTCTGTCAATTCATACTGAACAATAAGTTGGCAAATAGTCCGGTCTTTATCTATTCCTAACGCCTTCGCAAATTTTATCATTTTCATTATTCCGCTCTCTCGTTCCTCTGCCCGTGCTTCTGCTCTAGTTGCCTGTATATCATATCCCTTCATGTGCGAAAATAATTCTCCCATTTTATCCTCCTTCACATAGCCTCTCAGCATCGCCCGTTCTTTCTCCGGCAGATTCGCATTGGCTGTCACCATGTCTATGACATCCGCCGTGATGTTCTTTAATTCTTCCGGCGCCTCCTTAACTACTTGCTCCAGATATTCATCCGGAACATTGGCTAACATGCTGCGAAAATCGTCTTGATTCTGTATCTTGTCGATCATCATAATGACCGACAGGATATCTTTGCGTTCCATCAACTGTACATTACTGTAATCTCTGGGACTGATCAAAAGACATTTGAAGTCCGGTATGTATTCTGACAGTCCGCTTCGCTGATCGATCCGCTCCTGCATCTTTAATGCTGCTGTCCACTTCTTTACACCATCATAAAATACGATCGGCAGAATCATTGGATAGTGAAAATCCTTGGTCTTACTGATTCCTTTATGCAGTTTCTCCGCTTCCTTTTCATACTCTTCCCAGATACATACCATGTAGCGAAGCATCTGCATGACTACATTATAATCCACATTTGACTTATGTTCAATAAGAGATATCAGATAAAACGGCACTTCACTATCCTTGATCCGTACCTTCTTTACCACATCGCAATTTCTCTCTTCCCGAAACATACGCACATAACGTTCCGATACATCCTCGATATCTTCCGGCTCCACATCCTTTAAAAAGGGAATCTCCGTATAACCCTTTAAAAACTGCGCGCACAATTTTGAATTCCCAAAAATAATCTTACTGGAACTGTCACGCTTCTTAGAATTAGCTATTCCCTTTTCCTCTGTAGTCGTAATCATTTCTTCCGTTTTTACATTTTCATTCTGCATCTTTACCCTCCTTTGCAGGGGCAGAGATACGAATACCATGACGATGGCATCCAGATGCTAAAACGTCTTGCACTGTTGCCAGTCTGATCACAAAAATGCAGTTTCGTATCCCTGCCATAACTATTTAATTGTTACATTTGGGATACTCGCTTAGAATTAAGCATGATTCCATTTAGAAAATAAAACATATGATATGTCTTTTCTGTTCACAAGCGTATCATAAGGTACATAAGAGTGCAAGTTGTTTTTTCTTAAATTTCCATAAAAGCGTTCGAGGGTTTTAGATAACGAAAAAGAATCCCCTTCGTGGCTCACGAAGGGGATTCTTTTTCTATTTACCTAAACACACTCCCATATAATACAAAGCCTAGGTTTCATCGTAGTGGTATTTTTTCAGTCGTTTGCCCGTAATGATGCAAAGCAACGTTCCGCTAATGCCCAGCAGAAACATTACCAGTGCAGCTCCCGAACCTTTTCCCGTACCAAAAAGTGTTTTTAAGATGGAAGAATCACCATGTGCAAACATGAATGGCTCGCACACATTATCCACCATAAATCCGCCTAAAAACAATCCAATCGGAATGGTAAAAAACTGAAGTGTATTACGACACGCATAAACACGCCCCTGTAATTCTACCGGAATGGATGTTCGTAAAATCACCTCCAGATTGGTACTCATAACGGGGACAAGAATCCACCCTATAATTTGACCAATGCACCATATAAGCGGCTCTCTGGAAAATGCCAATATAAAATTCTCAGTTCCCATTGAAATAAGCATCGTCAAATAAACGACTCTGACCCGGTCTTTTGGTTTTGGCAAAACAGAAACCATCAGACTACCGATAATCATGGCTACTCCGGAACAGGATGTAACCACTCCAAGAGCAGCCTGTCCACCCTTTGCGCTTGGAAGTACCAGTCCCGGCAATGCTGCTTCATAAGCAGATGACACAAAATTAATACCTGCCATAAACAAAATCAATGTCATGATCATGGGGGTCTCTTTTAGAAAAAAGATGCCCTCCCTGGCAAGCGTAAGTACGCTTTCTTTTCTTTCGCTTTGGCTTTCCGGAATGGTAATAAAAAACTGTAATGCTATAAATGCCACAAGAAAACTTAATACATCTGTCGCTATCACACCATTCAGTCCTACTAAAGAGTACAATGCCGTCGCAATCAGGGGATTTAATATGGATATCAGCGATCTGGATAAATTGCGAAGTCCGCTTGTTCTCTGATAATGCTTTTCCGGAATGATAAGTGTCATGGCAACCTCGGATGCCGGTTGCTGTACAGTATTCATCAATCCCGAGATCGCATTCAAAGCATACAGATGCCATATCATCAAGTGATTGGTATTATACAGTCCAAAGACTGTTATGGTACAAAATACCGCAAGTACATCACAAACAAGCATTGTCTTCTTTTTATCGAATCGATCCGTCAACGCCCCTGCAAATATACTCATCAATACATATGGTGCATAAGAACAGATCGTAAGCGCCGCTGTGCTCAAGGAAGATCCCGTTTTTTCATACAACCATAAAGTAAGCGCAAATGTTGTAATACTGCTGCCAAGTTGCGATACACTCTGGGTACTCCAAAGTATAAAAAAATCTTTTAATTCATGTAATTCTTTTTTCTGTTTCATTTTTACTTTGCTCCTTCTTTTATTCACTATTCTAAAAACAGAAGCAAAGCCTGAGGATATCAGCCCGGTGCTGTTCCTCCATGCAGTCTCCTCAGACTCTGCATGGAGCTGTTGCAATACAAAGTTTCATTTTTCTTTCCCTCTAAATAATATCGTCTTGGAAAACATCTCTTTCCACCTACTGTTTAGTATACATTAATCCGATGATCAAATCAAGAAAATTGACTTTTCTGCAAATTTCATCTATGTGATTAACTCCGTTGTGGTCTATGATGTTTTCCGGTGCTACCCTGTATTGGATAATGTACGGATCCGGATATGTCTGTTTGTTTGGATCATCGGTAATGTTTTCTTCAGCCCATGGTGGAATGTAAAAATCCACTTCAAACAGATCGCTGATATCTCCACCTTCAAATCCGCTTATCGTCGTACTCTGATCCAAGGAAAGGTCTATCCATTCCGTCCATCCGGTTCCATCCGGCTCATATATCTTTCCATTGATCTGTACGGCAAATGGGAATCGTACTTCTCTAAATTTGCAATACTTGTTGTATAAGGAATCTACTAACTCCGGTATGTCATAGCCCATGTGTTCTAAGTGCGTTACCGGATTGAACTGGATCGTGTACGTGCCATCCAAAAGCAACTGATAGTCTACATAAGGATTAACAGCCTGGTAAAACAACTGATCGTTTTTGTGTCCGTTATCTCCATTTATGATTTCTCCCGTTTCGGGATCTTCAATTACAACGGATGCGACAGTTGGCGTATGGACTACAATGGGTTCGTTGCTCTTGTATTCTTCCTTAATCGCCTCTTCGCCTTTCTTTTCAAACTTATATGTCTTTGGATTCGTTGTTAAAAGTTGCTTATATAGTCCAACTAATTTCGTATCATACTTTCCGTTTGCCGTATTGGATGGTATCAATTCGCCCTGTCCTGCTTTTCCGCTATCGCCTTCTTTGAGTCCAAAATCTTCTTCTTCAGCCGGGAAGTATGAGTTTTTCTGAATGCCTGCATCCCCATAGCGGTAGAAGTCACTATGCATGTACGTTTTTCCGTTGATTCTAAGTAAGTCATTTCGTACCTTGATATCTTCGTTTTGCAGAACGCTGTCTTCTGCCATCTTATTAAACGCTGCTTTTGCTTCTGTTTGTGTTTCTGCTGATACATTCAGTTTTTTGTCTCTGTTGTCTACTAAGGCACCATCCCAGTCGATATGCCAACTATCATCCGGATAAGATGTATTTATTTTGTCGACTGTCTTTTGATCCACTCCATCTCTAGTACATTCAATTTCTGTGATTTCATGATCTATGTATTCGTGCTTTCTTGTTTCTTTTGTATCTTCTATATCTACAGAAGGGAAAACTTCGTTATAAACGATTATGTCTGTTAAGTCATAAAAATCCGGGGAAAACAGATACCAGTACCCTACTTGGCGTTTTACAGTATGGGAATAACTGCTTGATTTTGTGTATGTTCCGGTTTCTGTCTTTAACTCTCCGGTATCTTCATCCACATAGGCAAACGTATAGGGTTCTTTCCAACTTACGCTTCCGGAAAAAGTAAAATTCTTCTCTACGCCCTTTCTTTGCGTCATAATGGCATATCCGGCCCACTTGTTTGCTTCGTATGCATTTCTTACTTTTTCGGATGTAGGAATACCGTCGCCTATGTTAAACTTACCATCCGGATTGTAGTTCCATGTGATATAATCCGGCACGCCCTTACCGAAATTGTAGGCTTTTTCCTGTGGCGGTTCTTCGGTTTCTTCCTCTTCTTCTTTGCCAAATCGCAGCGTTAATGTCTGGTCGATATGCTCACTTGCATATGGCGCAAACCATGGATACTTACTCTTCATATCCTCAAGCTGCGCTTCGTCGGAGAGGTCCCATGTGATACCCCACCATGGTAAGCCGGTTATATTATCAAGCCCGCCCTGCTTTTCATTATTTATATATACCGTCATAATCGCATCGAACATCAATCGTACTTCTTCTTCAGACTCATCTGCTGAAAGAATCTTGTTTATCCACGCAGGCGAAACCGCTGCAATCTTTTCATAGATGTTCGCAGCCGATATTACCCATGTAGTTTTGATCATCTTGCCCCCCAACTGCTCCACCGTACTGGAGTTTGCCGGATCTCGTAATGCAATCCTTATCTCACCTAAGCCGGACTTAACCGGTTGTCCATCCTGTAAGATGGCATCCGAGATTACAAAGCCCTGTGTTTGGTAATAGGTAAGGGAAGATCTTTCTTTTTCCACAGAGATAAAGATAAAATCTCCCGATATCGGATCCTGATAGATGTTTTTGGTTTCGCTATACCAACTCAGTTCGCCTATGTTTAGGGCTGCCCTAGCCGTAATGGAAAACAGCGAACCAAACAGGATCGAAATCATACTCAGTACCAATAGGCTTGTTGTGACTTTTGGTTTTCTATGTGTCTTTTCCATAACATTTTTTCCTTTCTATATACGTTTATCTTACTATCGTATAGTATACCACTTTGTAATGGTTATAGCAAGCATAAAAAAACAGTTGTTCGGCTATCTGCTTCTTGTAGACACTAAACAACTGTTGTGTTCCGTATTCTATATGCCGTTTTCTTTGCTATGCAAACGCTATACCCAGTCCTTGCAATAATCTCT
>CAYLSH010000109.1:0-5390 GCA_964386235.1 uncultured Lachnospiraceae bacterium
TTATAGCATACAAAGACCGCGACTTCCAGTGTTTTTATTATTTTTTTAAGAAGTTTATGAACATAAATCATCTAGCGGAATAACTATTCTAAAAATATCGTCATCTATAAATATCGGTCTCTTTCCCCAAAATACTGCTCTCAATTCTACTGTTACATCTTCGGAATCAACGAACTCAACTCCGGTGCATTCTTCGTAATGTCCCATCTACCGACTCGCATCTTTTTGATTTTCTTGCCGTCACCAAAGTCAAGTAAATCCTCTCTTTTAAACGATACCAACAGTTTACGCAGACTTCCCAAATCTGCCGATGTCAAAAGAAACGCTTCTTCCGGGTCAACCAATTTACAATACGCCCATAACTGTCCCAGATCCCTTAGCGTAAGCTTTGTTTTCTTGGCTTCAATAAAGAATATCTTTACCTTATCCTTTTTCCGGGCAATCCCCAAAACATCAATCTGGATATCCACACCGTTAGCCATTTCATTCACAATATCGTATTTAGCCAGTGCTCTATCCAACCGCTCACTATGTGTATCTACGACAATGATTTCATGCCCTTTATATTTATCTGTCAAATACTGCTCAAGCCAAATTCGCATCGGCTCGTATAATTCTTCTTCTAACATCTTAGTCCTCTTTGTAACCTAAATCTTCTGCAATTTCTTTCCACGAATCGTAATGTTTGCCACGAATTTCCTCAGGAATAAATTCATCATTCTCACCCGGATGAATCGGCTTTGTTTTCTTTTTACCCGTCAATTCCCAATAATATCTATGTGTCACATCACTCGTATGTTTTCCTTGGCTTTCAATGAAAATCGTATGCTCATTTGCAAAGCTGTCTAATGCCTCTTTTTTATGTAATACAGCAAAGCCAATCGGCTGATATTCCACAGCCCACACCTTGACCTGATGCTCCTTTTTCCAAAAATCCGGTTTCCCTTCATTATATTTCTTCAAGTTACCGTCTCGCATATTAGGATGTCCCCAGTCAATATTCTGAACAGGAATATCTACGCTCTTTAGCAAATTGCAAAAATCAGATACAAGTTCCCAGTTCTGTGGTATTTCAAAATACACTCTATGGGCTTCTTTATCAAAGAAATAGTTGCTGCGTCTGATATATCCGGTAACATCTGCAAAGCCTTTGATAAACTGTTTTCTCTCATCCAATGTAAAATCAAAGACTTCCGGTGAGATTCGTATATTGTCATGTGATGTTGCACCACCAATATAACGCATGATTTCACGCATGAGGTAATCTTCGTTGGATTTTCTGAATGAAACATACGACACATTTGCACTTTGGCTAAATGTCAAACCGGTTCCAAGTAAAGGCTCTAATACTTCTCTTATATCAGTTATACTTGCCTTTACATAAATACCTACATCCTTTTGAAACTCTGTTTCTAATTTCTTATGAGGAATTTCAACAACTATTGTTGTTTCACTTGCTCCACGCTGCACTTCTCCATTGCCGGTTATCATCCCCAATAAATATGCCATTTCATTATTCATTCGCACCACCCTCTACTTTAAACGTAGCTTCCTTCATCTTCTCTGGTTTGAAAAATGTATCATATGGTGCATCAAACACCATTACTTCAGGACTTTCTCCCTTAAGTATTTTTTCAAGATAGTCAATCTTTATCAAGTAATACTTTCCGGCTTCATCCTTCATTTTCTGCATTTCATTTGAAGTCATGGTAAACAATGCATTTTTCCTTTTACTTGCCTTAACTTCAATATATTTATTATCGCTTCCAAAAGAAATAATAATGTCGCAACCTTGTCCTACGGATTTATCTTCCCATTCTTCGCCTATGCGCACGCCTTCATTAAACCATTCTATTGTATAGTTACCCGAAGCGCCGATTCCCAGCATACTGAGTAATGATGCATCTTTTGCGGAAAGCATTTTATAAATATATGTCTCACCCAGCCACCCCAACTTAAACAGTTGCTCTCTTGTGAATGAACTCTTCATTTCCCCACTGTTTTTCGACTTTTTTCCACGGGATTTGCCTGTAGCTTTGGGGTGCACTATGCTCGGCTGCGGAAGATTATCTTCATTCATTTTTTCGGAAAGGTCCTGCAAAAAATCAGAATAAACCCTAAATCCTTTTTCAAAGTTCTTAATCTGATTAGCACCTTTGCGTCTGACCGAATCTCGTATTTTTTCAACATTTTGCGGTTTCTTAGTAAACTGAAAGCCATACTCATTGACTAATTCCGCAATAAAACTCGTATCATTAATACGATTCTTATATTTCACATCTAACTGCGTTGTCAGAAAATCCGGACAACCTTCCGTATCACTCAAATAAATACGAAACTGATATCCAAATTTACTACCCGCTTTGGTTATATAGGGGAATTCGATTGAATACTTGTTATGATACTCTTCCTTAAATTTTTTCAGTTTATCTGCCGGCACCGTTGCCTCAATCGTATCTATAACTCCCGGTTTAGCCAAATATCCTATAGTTTCAAACTTATCTGCTTCTGATGGCCACTCTATTTTACTCAATACAAACACCCCTTCTCCCAATTAACGTATGCAAAACTTATGCAGTAACACAAGAGTCCCCATACCACTTTCTGGCGCTAATCTTTCGCATTTCCTTCTCAATATGGTTTTTGTCATTTACATTAAGCTGATATATTTCGTAAACAATATCATTCAGTTCCTCATTTAATTTGAACCATTCTTCATCCATATATTTTACTGTTTCCATTTTGTTGACAATATCTACCACTTTCTCAAAAGCAGCATCATCAACAACAATCGGAATATCATTTAAATATTTAGCATCTGTATGTATGGTCAAACGGGAATTATTAAAACCAAAACGAATAAGGAAATAGTTACACACTCTTGAATGCAACAATCCTAATACATATTTACACATTTTCGTATTTTCTAATTTTATTGTTGTTACTGTTTCAGATGGTTTTAAATTGCCACCGAAACTAGCCGTAATACCTGCTTCCGCACTAAAGATATTTTGAATAAAAATCTGATTCCCTTCGTTCGGAACTTCTAAATCTTTAAAACCAAACTTCCTTATCTGTTTTCCTCTGATGGCGTCCTTGGACTTGTCACGTCCTCTACGAATGTTTTCTGCACACACCTCACCCAACTGCCCATAGGATTCCTTTAGTTTATTATAAATAGGCACCTCATTATTACCTGTAAATACAATAATTTCATCGGTATAGTAGTCTTGAGGAATTTCAGACATAAAGGTTATTGTCCCCTTGTTATACTGATAAAACTTAATTTTGTTATCCGCTGCATATTGATTCTGGAATGTCAGAACAATCTGCTCACCTCGTACTGTTTTAAAATGAATTCCCAACTCAATAACAGATACCAATCTTTTTTCTTTGAGCAGTTTCTTCCTGAGTTTCTTGTACGACGATATATGCAACAAATTTTTCGGAATAATAAAGGAAATATAACCATCTTCTTTCGCAATCTCAAATGCTCGGTATATTGCCGCAACAAACAAATTATTTCCGGAATCCTTCACAGTCTGTGCAAATTCCGGTGTTGTCACAATATCCACTCCATTGCCGATCGGTGCATATGGCGGATTTCCAATTACATAATCAAAAGCCTTCCTACGAACCTTCTTTAAAATAGCTTTTCCGTCTTTTCCTAAGGTGTCCATTCTGTAAATATGCTCCAGCCCGGTAAGGGATTTACATTTTCTCACGGTTTTTAAATCAAAGTCACATCCGGTAATATCCGTATATCCCTTTTGTTCCAGACAATGCAAAAAACTTCCGGTTCCACAGCTGGGATCAATAATAGAGGCTTCTTTTGGCATATCCAAAAAATCAATAATTGCATTTGCCAGTTCTATATCTGTATAAAATATACCATTGTTCTTTTTGAAGTCTTCATCTAAAGAGTTTTCATATGTCAAACTATTTTCTGAAAACAAACTATTATTCTTGTTCATAATAATTCTCCCATATTTCATTTGCTATTGCTTCTGCCATCAACGGCGGTACTGCATTACCAATTTGGCTTCTTATGTAAAATTTACTTCCGTAAAAAACAAAACTATCATCAAAGCTCTGTATTCTCGCCGCTTCCCTTGGGGTAATCGCTCTATTTAACTCAGGGTGTGAATTTGTACCATTGGACGGAGTATCAAATCTTGTATCAATGGTCGGTGACACAGTGTCCCAAACCAATCTTCCCCAAGTTGTATTAAACTTCTGTTTTCCCCACATTTCTTCCGGCAAATATTCTTTACCTTTTTCAGGTGGAATCATCGCAAGTTTCTGTAAGGCAACTTCCGAATGTGCAGATGCCTTATGGTTATACAGTTTTTTGCTATTTCTTCGCATCAATCGCTGGTAATCTGTCTGAGCCTCTGTAATATAATCAAGTTCAAAATCACCTTCTGCCGATGCCAGATATGCCAAATCCGAAATCGCATCCCTAACAGTAACAATATCATCCGTTCCAACCGGCAAAGGAACTTTTTTACTCTTGGAACAAATAAAAATTGCTCGCTCTCTCGCTTGCGGAACGCCAAACCTCTTTGCGTTCAGAATTCCATATGAAACATTATAACCCAACTTCTCTATGTAAGCTAAAATCTCATCTTTAAACCAACCACCGGCAGTTGACAAAAGACTTTTTACATTTTCAATGACAAATACTTCCGGCTGAACCGCTTCAACTATATGCAAATACTCTTTAAAAAGATAATTCCTCGGATCATCCAATCCCAACTTTTTACCTTTCATGGAAAATCCCTGACAAGGCGGTCCGCCTATTATCATATTCACTTTTGCCGCCTTCGATTTTTCAATTATATCCTTTTTAATATTTTCATCTGTTATATCACCTGTAACAACAATTGCTTCCGGCATATTCTTTTTAAACGTATCTGCTGCTTTTGCATTAAAATCCAACGCCACTGCTGTCTTAAAATGGTCATTTCTATGCATTCCATAAGAAAAACCGCCAGCACCACAGAACAAATCCAATATTCTAAATTCAGCGATTTTATTCATAGTAATTCCACCTTCAAATCTTTTATCGTATCTTTGACACTCTTATTCTATCATAAGTATCTGTCCAATATTCAGTACTCATAACATCTTCTGACCATGCATATGACTTATGTACTGCATTTCTTTTACAATTACATTCACTTCATTTCATATGCGTTGCCATCAGTAATTGTCATTTCAAATTTCTTACTGTACATCCATCTTTTTCAGACGAATTTAAAGTCCAAATTATTCTATCATATTTGGCAAGATTTCGGAAGTTTGAAGTTGATTATTATTTGTCAGAGAAAAAAAGATGTGCTAGAATTTAATATAAATACGAATTATCGGAGGGATGGACATGACGG